>CALPNW020000083.1 GCA_943325035.2 Sphingobacterium thalpophilum
ATAATCGGGTAAGCCACTCGTATGGTTTAAGAGGTGCCGGATAGTAATGCCTTTATAAGGAATGGTGAGGTACAGATCTGCAGGGTCATCAAAATTCAGCTTTCCTTTTTCCTGAAGCATCATGATTACCATTGCAGTAAACTGTTTGCTGACAGACGCCAGTTCAAAAATATCAGAACGCATTAGAGGGGTTTGACTGGCAAACACGCGGAAGCCAGTTGTTTTTTCAAATACTATTTTACCATGATCGGCAACCAGTACAACACCACTGAACTGATCGGTTGCTGCATAAGCAGTTACGATCTGATCAAGTGATTGTGCCTTACTGTAAAACAAGCCCGTTAAAAGCATGCCAAGGGTAAGAATGATTTTTTTATTCATACATAGTTATTGATTGCTTCTTAATGTTTTTCCGCTGCGATTATTATTTTGACTGCCGTCTTCCATTTCAAGAACACCATTCACCACCACGAATTTAAATCCGGTACTATACTGGTGTGGTTTATCGTAACTGGAAAGATCGGCTACTGTATTTTCATCGAACACCACCAGGTCTGCCGCAAAACCTTCCAGGATCAGTCCCCTGTTGTGGAGGTTGAATTTTTTAGCAGGCAGGGAAGTCATTCTGCGAATGGCTTCTTCCAGAGAAATTATTTTTTCTTCTCGAACATATTTGCCGAGCACTCTTGCATTGGTGCCGTAACCGCGTGGGTGAGGAGCACCCTGCATGAATACCCGGATACCCGCATCACTTGCAAACATATTGAACGGATAGCGCATGATGGATTTTACGTCTTCATCACCCATGCCATGAAACACCATACTGGCGCCGCCTTTTTCCATCATTTGAATGACTGTTTCCGCTTCTTCTTTTGCCTTGTGTTTATTACCCTTCATCAGGTTGACCGCTTCAATGCTTTTGCCATTGTAACTGGTATCTGCTTTAAAAGTGGCCACTACAGGATAACTGAAATGAGCCAGTTTTCTTTTCTTCAATCTGCGGATCATATAGGCCACTACTTCTTTTCTGATAGCAGGGTTAGCCAGTCTGGCCCTGATAGAATCCTGTCCGTCGGCCAGTACCCAGTCCGGAAACAATGTTCCCAGATTCGTGCTGCTGGCGGTATATGGATATTGATCGATGGTCACATCGAGTCCTTCCCGTCTTGCCTGAATGATCATTGGTATGGTTTCCCTGCTTCTTCCCCAGTTTTGCTGGCCACTGAGTTTAAAATGCGAGATCTCCACCGGTATATTGGCCAATCTTCCGATTGTTATTGCTTCTTCAATAGCCTGTGTAACACTGTCTCCCTCGTCCCGCATATGACTTGCATAAACTCCATTGAACTTAGCCGCTACTTTGGCCAGGCGAACAATTTCTTCGGTTTTGGAATAAGTGCCGGGGATATAGATCAGGCCGGTAGACAAGCCCACAGCACCCTCTTTCATGGCCTGTTCCACAATGGCTTCCATTTTTTGCATTTCAGCTTCGCTGGGATCACGGTTGGCAGAACCCATGGCTGCTTTGCGAACATCATTGTGACCAATAAGGGTAGCAACATTGACGGACAGCTGTAAACTATCCAGCATATCAAAGTACTTATTCAGGTTTACTTTAGATCCACCGCAATTTCCGGTAACTACCGACGTAACACCATCATAGATAAAATTGGATGCCAGCGGATTGCTTTTTTCGTCTCCTTCAATATGCGTATGTACATCAATAAAACCTGGAGCTATGATCAGTCCGGAGGCGTTAATGGTTTTTGTGGCCATCCAGTTGGTGAGTTTACCCACCTTAACAATTTTGCCGTATTTAATGGCAATATCTCCGGTAAACCAGGAATTACCGGTGCCATCGATGATCTTGCCGTTTTTCAGCAGTATATCGGCCTGTTGGGCATAACCAAGCTGGGTAAGGATTACAAACAGGAGGAGGAGGTAGTTTTTCATGTATTTCAATTCTATTCACTGAAATTAAGTAAAACGGTTTCATTTATGTAAATTTGCGCTCCCTAAAAAATGGATATGCTGAATAAGCTGGAAGCAATAAAAGCACGGTTTGATCAGGTTGGTGTAGCACTTACTAACCCCGAGATCATTAATAACCAGAAAGAATTTGGTATGTACAGTAAGGAATACCGTTCTCTGGAGAAGATCGTGCAGCCTTATGAAGCATATGTGAAAGTACTGGCCGATCATCAATATGCTAAAGAAGCACTCAACAGCAATGATGAGGAAATGCGGGAACTGGCAAAAATGGAACTGCCCGAACTGGAGGAAAAGAAGGATTCGCTGGAAAAAGAATTGACCAAGCTCCTGATTCCCAAAGATCCCCAGGATGATAAGAACGCCATACTGGAGATTCGCGCCGGTACCGGTGGAGATGAAGCCAGTTTATTTGCCGGCGATCTGCTTGGTATGTATCTGCGGTATTGCGCTAAAAAAGGCTGGAAAACAGCTATTGTTACAGAAAGTGAAGGAACGGTGGGTGGCTATAAAGAGGTGATCGTAGAAGTTACCGGGGAAGACGTATATGGCACGTTGAAATTTGAGAGCGGGGTTCACCGGGTGCAAAGGGTTCCCAATACGGAAACACAGGGCAGGGTGCACACTTCCGCTGCAACAGTGGCGGTAATGCCCGAAGCAGAAGAGCTGGATTTTGAACTGAAGGAAAGTGATGTGAAAATGGAGACCGCCCGAAGTGGTGGTGCGGGTGGACAGAACGTAAACAAAGTAGAAACAAAAGTATTCTTAACGCATATTCCTACGGGTGTAGTGGTGGTTTGTCAAACAGAACGTTCCCAGCTGGGTAACCGCGAAAAGGCCATGACCATGTTGCGTACGCGTTTGTACGAAGAGCAGGTTCGTAAGCAGGAGGACGAGATCTCCCGCCAGCGTAAAACGCTGGTAAGTACCGGCGACCGTTCCGCCAAAATCAGAACCTATAACTGGCCACAGGGCAGGGTAACCGATCACCGGATCGGACTCACGTCTTATAACCTCGATGCGGTAATCAACGGGGAAATTGAAGAATTCATTGAAGCCTTACAAATGGCCGAGAATGCAGCAAAAATGGTAAATCAATAAAAAATACTATTTTAGTTAATATGAAAAAATTCATCCTGTTACTTGCATTCTGTAGTTCTGTTATGGCTATACAGGCACAGACAGAGATAAAAACCCAGTACTTCTTAAAAGATGCAAATGGAACTGATCTGAAAACCCAGTCTGCCGTTAATATTCAATCGGACTTTCTTTTTAAATCCGATTATCTGAAGGCCGCGTTGTATTCGAAGACCGGTAAAATTACCGGAGACTTTACCTACAAATTAAATTTACAGGAAAACAGGATCTATTATGTGGATCCAAATAATACAGAGCTGGAAGTAATGACGCCTGTCAGGAGAATTGAGTTTGAGCTGGGTAATGATACCAAAGCAATATTTGAAAAAGGCTTTCCTTTAGTTGGTCAGTTAGACCAGAATAATTTTTATCAGGTATTGGTGGAAGGGAAACTATGGCTGCTGCTGGATACCAAATTTATTGCAACCAGCAAAACAGAATATGGTGGCGGAACAGTAAACGGTTTTGATAAACTCACCAACTATTACTTATTCAATGGTACTTCCATTGCCAAAGTAACCAAGCCGGAACAATTGATGGAGTTCATGGCCGATCAGTCTGCACCAATAACTGCCTTCATTAAGCAGGAGAACATAAAGGCGAAAAAGCAAGCCGATCTGGAAAAAATCTGCAAATACTACAACAGCTTAAACAGGTAACAGTGGTCAGGAAACAGTTTTCTGTTTTAATGATTTCCTTTTACAATATGCTGAGCGCTGATGCAGCTGATTAGTTTTTGATGGCCTGGTCTTCCATTTCCTTTAGTTTGAGTTCCCATTTCCAGGCAGTGTTCATCATTTCGGTAATGCCATATTGAATAATCCAGCCCAGCTTTTTTACGGCAGCATCATTATTGGCATAGATAGCTACCACATCTCCGGCTCTGCGTGGGCCTATTTCGTAATTGAGTTTCACCCCACTTACTTTTTCGAAGGTATGTATTGCTTCCAGTACACTTACGCCATCACCGGTTCCCAGATTAAATACATCACAGGCAGTTTCATTTCTTTCTTCTGCCAGGTATTGAACAGCCAGTGTGTGTGCGTGTGCAATATCGGATACATGAATATAATCTCTCACGCAGCTTCCGTCTCTGGTATCATAGTCGGTGCCGTGCACCATCATTTTGGGCAATTTGCCAATGGCGGTTTGTGTGATTGCAGGAACAAGGTTCTGTGGTCTTCCGATCGGGAGTTCTCCGATAAATCCGGACGGATGTGCGCCAACCGGATTAAAATAACGCAATAGAATGGCATTGGTTGCAGTGGCTTTCGTGAAATCCCTGATAACGGTTTCCCCCATTTGCTTGGTAGCTCCGTAAGGTGACTCTGCCGTTTTTATAGGGGACAATTCTGTAACAGGTATTACATCGGGGTTACCATAAACGGTGCAGGAAGAGGAGAATACAAAATTGGGAACGCCAAATTCCTGTACACATTTCAGCAGATTGATCAGCCCAAACATATTATTCTCGTAATAGCTAAGTGGTTCCTGAACAGATTCCCCAACTGCCTTGTATGCGGCAAAATGGATGATACCGTCTATATCCGCGTTCTCCATGAATACGGCCTGGGTATCATCAAAATTTTTAAGGTCTACGCTATAGTTTTTAATTTTTTTGCCGGTAATTTTCTCAATTCCTGATATAGCTATTGAAGTAGACCTCGAAAAGTCATCAATAGAAATCACTTCAAATCCATTCTCCAGTAAATCAATAATTGTGTGCGATCCTATAAATCCGCAACCACCGGTAACTAAAATTTTGGCCATAATATAGTACGATATCCTGCAATTTAAAACTATAAACCCAGAAGATCCTGTTTAGGCTATACAATTATATAAACAACTTGATGAGGTAGAAGAATACGGCAGCTATAAGTGCTGAAACCGGAATGGTTAAAATCCATGCCCAGAGCAGGTTTACGGTAACGCCCCATCTTACTGCACTCAATCTTTTAGTGGCACCAACGCCAATAATTGCACCAGTAATGGTATGTGTGGTTGATACCGGAATTTTAAAATGTTCTGTAAGAAATAAGGTAATAGCACCTGCGGTTTCTGCTGCAACTCCCTCTAACGGAGTAACTTTGGTAATTTTAGTTCCCATTGTTTTTACAATCTTCCATCCGCCGCTCATGGTACCAACAGCAATACAGATAAAACTCGTTAACGGCACCCAGGAATATTCATTCACAAAATGGTTGAAATCCATATCTACTCCATTCGTTTTTTTCTGGTAAAAGATCATGGCAGCACCAATGATTCCCATTACTTTTTGTGCGTCATTTCCGCCATGGCCCAAACTGAATGCCGCTGAAGAAGCCAGCTGCAACTTCTTGAACCAGCTTTCGGCTTTGTACGGATTCGATCGTTTACAGAGATGGACGATGATAATGGTGATTACAAAGGCAATGAACATACCTATCAGCGGCGCGAAAAATATAAATAAAGCGGTAGGTACTACTTTGGCATAGTTAATAACGTCTACTCCGCCTTCACTGAATGCACCGGCGTTGGCCAGTGCAGCACCAATAAAGCCTCCCATCAGGGTATGGGAAGAGCTGGAAGGGATACCATACCACCAGGTAACCAGGTTCCACACAATAGCGGCCACAATACCGGCCAGCAATACTTCGAGTGTAATGAATTCTGCATGAACCCATTTGGCTACTGTATTACCAATGCCGAACTCTTTAAAAATGTACTTCGAAATAAAGAAGGCTGCAAAATTGAAAAATGCTGCCCAGACAACGGCCTGAAACGGCGTTAATACTTTGGTGGAAACGATGGTTGCAATGGAGTTGGCTGCATCATGAAAACCATTGATGTAGTCAAAAATAAATGCAAGGACTATGATTAATACCAGTAAGGTGAACATAGAGACGATTAAAGATTATACGTTATGCGTATTTGATGATAATAGATTCGATCACATTCGCAGCATCTTCACACTTATCAGTTGCAATTTCCATGACCTGATAGATCTCTCTTTTTTTGATCACTTCTTTAAAATCGTTCTCATTCTGAAACAACATTTCGATACTCATATCAAAAACGTCATCGGCCTGGTTCTCAATGCTGTTAACCTTTACCATGGCTTCAGTCATCTCCCGGAGATTTTTCATGTCTCTCAATCCAAATACCGCTTTTTTGATTTCAACAGTTCCCTGTAAAATCAAATCAGCCATTTTCTGAATGCCGGTATCGTTTGGATTAACGTTGTAAAAATTGATCTTTTTTGCAGTAGCAAATATATAATCTGCTATATCATCCAGTGCAGAAGCCAGATAGTGGATGTCTTCCCGGTCGAACGGGGTAATGAAATTTCTACCCAGTTCGGTAAAAATACGGTGCGTATTGTCATCGTTTTTATGCTCCAGATCTTCTATCTGTGCACGGATGGCGGCCCTTTTATCTGCATCAGGCTCACTAACCATCTCCTTTAACTTAATACCCATTTCGTGTGCCTTTTCAGCAACATCTTCAAATAACTCGTAAAACACTTTATTTTTTGGCATGAAGAACTTACCGAAAGTATTGACACTCATAACAATGAATTTTTGCAAAACTAAGCTTCGTTGTCAGAAGCCGTTCCCTTTGGGTTAAATTAATAATATGATAACATTGAGGTAATATATCAAAAATAGTACATACTATTCAATTCGCTGGGCATCTGATTTTTTACTCTCCAGGGTAAATCCAACGGTGGTACCTACATCAATTTTACTGCGTACATGAATGGTTTGGCCATGGGCTTCAATAATGTGCTTGCAGATAGATAATCCAAGTCCGGTTCCGCCTACATTTCTGCTACGCCCCCGGTCTGTCCGGTAAAACCGCTCAAAAATCCTTGAAAGATGCTCTTCCGCAATACCAATTCCGTCGTCAGTGAACTCGATCAGTACATGTTTCCCGTCTGTTGTGTAAATACTGGCCACTACAGTACCCCCGGTTTTACCATATTTAAGGGCATTTTCCACCAGGTTATTGATTACCTGCCGGATCTTTTCTTTATCAGCAAATACCGGAATGGGTGATTCGCACCCTTTTTTAATGGAACACTTAATGTTCTGATGGGCAATCCTGATAGACAGGGTTTCAAAAACCTCCCGGATCAGTTCCTGGATCACAAAGTTTTCCTTGTACAGCGGCTGTTCTCCGCTTTCCAGTTTGGAGATCTCATCGAGGTCTTTTACCAGATTTACCATCCGGTCTACATTACGGGCAGTATTCTCCAGAAATCTTTTGCGGATATCCGGATTGTCCATTGCACCATCCAGCAAAGTGTCTACATAACCCTGGATGGCAAAAATGGGTGTTTTGAACTCATGTGCCAGATTCTGGAGAAACTCTTTGCGGTAAGCCTCGTTGGTTTTGAGCAATTCTATTTCTGCACTTCTTTGTGCTGCCCATTTTTCCACATCTTCCCTTACCTCGTCGATCCCTTTCTGCGGCAGTATATATTTATAATAGGTTTCTTCCCTTTTAGAAGCTTTGGTCTGGTAAATGTATTTGTAGATCAGTTTGATCTTGCGGTAAATGAATGATTCCAGTACAAAACGGATCAGCAGATAACTTCCGAGGAAGGTGGCCACCAATGAGGTCATTGCAATGATCCAGTCTGGCCGGAGAAAATAGATGCCTCCTGAAATGGGGATCGATAATATCAGCGCAGTAAAGGCAGAGAGCTGATTGGGAGAAAGGTTTTTGATTTTGAACATTGTTCTGCTAAGATAAGCTATACTAACTAAAACGGACGTTCATAAGGAGGGTGTTGAATGAAGCTTTACTGCATTATGCATCAAACTTATAACCCACTCCTTTTACAGTGGTGATACAGTCTATACCTAGTTTCTGTCTTACTTTTCTGATGTGAACATCTATGGTTCTGTCGCCAACAATTACATCGTTGCCCCAGACCTGGGAGAGAATTTCATTTCTGAGGAACACCCTGCCCGGGCGGGAAGCCAGCAGATAGATCAGTTCAAATTCCTTCTTGGCCAGTACAACTTCTTTACCGCTGATGGTTACCAGATATTTTACCGGATCAATGGAAATATCTCCGATAGTAATATTCTTGCCAGTTTCTTTATTGCCCAGCCTTCTGAACAACGCGTTCACCCGGCTGGTAAGTACTTTAGGACTGATGGGTTTGTTTACATAGTCATCTGCTCCGGTTTCAAGCCCCTTGATCTGAGAAGCTTCGTCACTCATCGCAGTTAAAAAAATGATCAGGGTTTCCTGAAAGGCAGGTTGTGAACGGAGGATTCTGCATACCTCTACTCCTGTTTTTCCGGGCATCATTACATCCAGAATGATCAGATCGGGGTTGAGTTTCCGGGCTTTGTCCAATGCCTCATTTCCATTACTGGCCGTATGAACGGTATATCCTTCTTTCTCTAAGTTAAAGCTGATAATTTCGAGAATATCGGGTTCGTCATCTGCTATGAGGATGTGTTGAGCCTTGTCTTCCATGATAACACCTTATTTACACAAAGTTAATTTCATTCTACCGCAATATGCTTTATTCCTATTATTATCTAATTGTTAACTGCAATTTCCCGATTTAAACCATATGCCGGTAAATGCGCCTATTTTTGTGGTGTATATGCTCCCGATCAAACAATATTTTACACCATTGCTGTTATTGATTTCCATGGTGGCTTCTGCTCAGGAAGAGCCGTTGGTGCCGCCCGTTCCTGCCATGCGGCAGTTACACCATGAATACATCATCCGGAGTCTGGAAAAGATAGATTCGCTTCACCTGAGTGAAGATAAGATCGCTTCAAAGAAAATGCTCGAAACGCGTTGGCTGGTTACCGGTATGCGAGCTTCAATCGAAAAAAATGAAAAGCTCAGCGATAATGTAAGGTATAAGTGGCTGAGGGGGGTCAATGAAGTTTTAACAGGATTCATTACTGCCTGGCAGGCTAAAAATATTCCGGCAGAAATGTATCCGGATCTTATTGAATCATTTGATGCTTCCATGCGTTTGGAATGGAATGAGATTTCGATTGAACCAATCATCAAAGCAGGGCTTATTGAAACCGGAAATATCCTTGTAGAAAATTTTGCACTTAAAGACAATATCGGGCTGGCTGCAGCTAAAGATGTGCTGGTATTAAAACAATGTCAGAAGTCCCCTTTGCGGATTTTACCCATCCTGTCCAGATATCCCAGAAACAGGTATGCAGACTCATTGATAACAGCTGCAGGGCTCAGAGATCCGGAGGAGCTGTATAGTTATGCGGCAGCTTCCAATGCATTTGGGAAAAAAATACAATCTGTTAATCATCCTTTTGTAAAACTGGTCTCGCGGCTTGCCCTTACCAGAACCGGAAGAATGTATTTTCCTTTTCTGGATAATATTTACAAAGGAGTCACCCCAATGGATTCCATCACTCCCTTTGTAATTTCCGATACATCACTCGGGTATTATAAGCTGCTGGTGAAAACCCGTATACAATACGCGGAAAGGATGCAGCATGGGGACACTCCCATGGCGGTTAAAACTTTAACTGCCAAGCTTAAGTCCAAAGCCATCGAGGGGTTTATCAATGAAATAAATGCATTGCACAACAATGCCGATTCAAAGGCCCGCTTTAAAAAGCTGGAGGGACTTTCTCCGGTAGAATTGTATTACCTGGCTGTTTTAGGCGAACAGGAAATCTATACGTCCAGTTTTGTTAGTGGTGTTTATCCGAGAATTTTTTCCCGCATGGCCATTCCCCGGTCCGATTCTTTGCTCCTGTTGGTAAAACACGATTACTATAAAAAATTTATCAAAATTGCAGCAGCCTACAATGTGCTGGATGATTTTCTGGGGAGAATGGATCAGAAAGATGCGGAGCAGCTGATCATTGGTTTTGTAGACAAACTCGATCGAACCAATTCACTCGAAGATGCCGTAGACGTAGCAGATTCTTATGCCAGTATTTACAATCCGGAGTTGCGAAAGCTGATCCTGTTTCATGTTCAGCATGAATTGCAACGCTGTAAAGACCAGAATGCCGGAAGAGGAGAGATCATTTACAGTCTGCTGAAAACTATATTTCTTTCGCTGGATTCTACCAGTAATATTGATATTGCTGCAACACTGGGTATCATGCCCGTGTATGAACTCCCATTAAAAAGTTTAATGGACAGGAGTTCTGGAAGAATTGTAATGCAGCAATTCTTTTATGGGGATAAGGATGGGGGAGTGGTATTCAATGCGTTTTTAAACAAGTTCCGGAATGCGAACTGGAAGATCGTTAAGAAATCTCAATGGGTAGAAGTGATTTCGGTGAAAGGGTCACCTGTTACCATCTATTCCAATCTGCCGCTTGATGAAAAACTGGAGCTGGATGAACAGTCCCAGGACAGCCTGATTGATTATCTGGATCAGCAAAATATTCATCCGGCTATCGTAATCCACAGAGGGCATAGTTATTATGTGAACCATACCATCAAAAAGCTTCCGCACACTGCAAAACTGATATTGCTGGGCAGTTGTGGCGGATACCAGAAATTAAATGAAGTACTCGATATCTGTGAAGGTGCGCATATTATTTCTTCCAAACAGGTGGGTACCGGTATCATCAATCAGGGTTTGATTGATGTGATCAGTGAAAAACTCCGCACCGGAAATGACCTTAACTGGCCAGCCATCTGGTCTAGTATGGCAGGCCGGTTCAATGGCTCTGCAAAAGAGAAATTTGAAGACTATATTCCTCCATACAGAAACCTGGGGGCCATTTTCATAACGGCTTATACCACAAAAATGCAGGGGGAATAAGCCCTTATTTACTGGAGAAAAGGGTTGTGTGCTTTTTCATGGCCAATGGTTGTTTTTAATCCATGACCCGGATAAACTACTACTTCATCCGGAAGCGTGAACAATTGTTCCCGGATACTCTTCAGTAAAGTTTCATGATTACCACCCGGAAGATCAGACCGGCCAATACTTTCCCGGAATAAAACATCCCCGCCAATAATAAATTGCTGGGCCTCACAATAAAAGCAAATGCTGGCAGGAGAATGCCCGGGGGCTAAAATAATCCGGAGGGCATCATTTCCCATCTGAATGGTATCTCCTTCATTCAGGTAATGAAGAGGACCGGAATAGTTGACAAACGGAAGTCCCCATTTTTCGCCCGACAGAGGTGCCAGCTGAAGCATCGTTTCTTCCTTTGGGTGAATATGCAACGGAGTATGATAGGTATCGTACACCCATTGGTTGCCAAAAACATGGTCCAGGTGGCAATGGGTATTTAACAGCTGAACCGGAACCAGTGATTCGGCTGTTATAAAACGACTGATTGTTTCCTGTTCTTCTTTTGAATAACATCCCGGATCAATGATCAG
>CALPNW020000084.1 GCA_943325035.2 Sphingobacterium thalpophilum
CAAAGCAGTTATTTTTTCCGCACGTTGTAAGTCGGTAAACTGCGGGGCGGAATAAGGGATATTTGGATTGGTTTGAGCGCCGAGTTGAAAACAGATCAGGGTACTCAGGATCCATGCGGTCCATTTTTTGGCAATTGACATATGGCAGAATTAATAGTGTAATAATTTTTGGATGGTGCTGTGTAAACGGCTTTTGGCCATAAAGTTTTTTTCCAGTTCAATATTAAACGGGATAGGGGTGTCGAGAGAAGCACAACGCATTACCGGAGCATCCAGCAATTCAAAACAGTGTTCGCTGATCCAGGCGCTGATCTCTCCGCCGATACCTCCAAACAGGGTGTCTTCGTGCAGTAGCAAAACTTTTCCGGTTTGCTGAACGGCCAGCCGGATTGCATCATAATCGAGCGGCAACAGTGTCCGCAGATCAAGCAGGTGAATAGACGTGTCCGGATGATTTTTCTGGTATTCAATGACCCAGTGAACGCCTGCGCCATAAGTAATAATAGTCAGGTCGTTACCGGGTTGCACCAGATTGGCCTTACCTATTTCTACTTCAAAATAATCTGCAGGAAGATTTCCATGGATGCTTCTGTACAAAGCCTTGTGTTCAAAATACAATACCGGGTTAGGGTCATTGATGGCGGCAATCAATAAACCTTTGGCATCATGCGGACTGGAAGGGTATACTACTTTTAGTCCGGGCACATGGGTAAACCAGGCTTCATTGCTCTGCGAATGGAAAGGGCCTGCTCCAACGCCGCCGCCGGTGGGCATACGAACTACTACATCTGCCTGCTGTCCCCATCTGTAATGCAACTTGGCCAGATTGTTCACGATCTGGTTAAAACCAACCGTTGCAAAATCTGCAAACTGCATTTCCATCACAGTTTTAATTCCGTTTAGGCTAAGGCCAAGAGCGGCTCCAACAATAGCGCTTTCACAGATCGGTGTATTTCTGATTCTTGCTTTACCAAACTGTTCTAAAAATCCTTCTGTTATTTTAAAGGCACCTCCGTATTCTGCAATATCCTGTCCCATGATCACCATATCCGGATGCCGTTCCATGCTCTGGCGAAGCCCCTCCGAAATAGCATCTATGAAACGTGCATCTCTGTCAGGGCCCTCTGTAGGACGAAGGTATTCACTTGCAGGTACCGGTGCATACACATCTGCAATCTCTGTTGGAGTATCTGCTACTATTGATGCTGCTTGCTGTGCAAGTGCCAGTTCCGCTTCTATGATCCTTTTAAATTCATTGCGGATTTCAGCAATGTCCATTTCCGAAATAACTTGTTCGTTCAACAGAAAATGTTCAAAATTTTTGATGGGATCTTTCTGGCCCCATTCTTCAAAAAGTTCTTTCGGAACATATTTGGTTCCGCTGGCTTCTTCGTGTCCGCGCATGCGAAAGGTCATACATTCTATCAGGTAAGGCTTTTGATGAGTGATACAATAATCACGAACGCCTCTGATGGTCTCAATAACCGTTAAAATATTATTGCCGTCTATTCTTACTCCCTCCATGCCATAGCCCTTTGCTTTGTCTGCCAGTTGCTCACAACGGAATTGTTCATTCACAGGGGTACTAAGACCATAGCCATTATTTTCTATCACAAAAATTACCGGAAGATCCCATACAGCAGCAACATTCAGCGCTTCATGAAAATCTCCTTCACTCGTTCCGCCGTCTCCGGAGAATGCAAGCGATATTTTCTGTTCATTTTTCAGTTGATGAGACAGTGCCACTCCATCTGCAATGGCCAGCTGCGGACCCAGGTGAGAAATCATTCCGCATATATGGTGTTCTCTGGTGCCAAAATGAAAACTCCTTTCCCGACCCTTACTGTAGCCCTCTTTATTTCCCTGCCATTGCATGAATAGTTTATTCAGTGGCATATTGCGTGTGGTAAAAACTCCCAGATTTCTGTGCAGGGGCATGATCCATTCGTCTTCATCGAGGGCAAGCGTAGCACCTACAGAAATAGCTTCCTGCCCGATTCCACTGAACCATTTACTGATTTTGCCCTGTCGGAGCAATACCAGCATTTTATCTTCAATCATTCTCGGCAGCAAGAGGCTGCGATAAATGCTGATCAGTTCTTCATTGGAAAAAGATTGCCTGTTGAATTCCATGAGTTGGTTCTTTTTGTCGTGCGTAAGTTAATCCCTTTTTTTGAGTGGTTAGTGCAGGTAACTAAGGTCATTGGACTTAAAAAGAAAGACCCTCCACCGGAGGGTCTTTCTTCAATTTAAAATATTTTGTGCCATATCATCAGTCTCTGCTGGAAAGTTTACTTAATAAACGCAGCATTTCTATGTACAACCATACAATGGTTACCATTAAGCCAAATGCGCCATACCATTCCATGAATTTAGGAGCACCTCTTTCTGCACCCTGTTCTATCATGTCAAAGTCTAAAATCAGGTTGAGCGCGGCTATTCCAACAACAAATAAACTGATTCCAATACTCAGCATACTGCTGTCGTGCATAAAGCTTACGCTCACGCCAAAAAAGCCGAGTACCATGGTCAGCAGGTAAAAGATACCAATACCAAGGGTAGCAGTAAAGATCACCGATTTAAAACGCTCGGTGGCTTTGATTATCCTGAAATTATAGAGAATGAACATGGCAATTGCAACACCAAAAGTAAGACCAACGGCCTGCATAACCAGTCCGGGATAGCTTTTAGCAAAAGCAGCGTTCATGATCACGGATATTCCACCAAGGAACAATCCTTCCAGTAATGCATACAAGGGGGCCAGGAATGGCGCCCAGTTTGGTTTAAAACTGATCGCTACTGCAGTGATCAGCCCTCCGAAGATACCCACCATCATCAGCATGTTCATGGTGTCTTGTCTCATCTCTTCGTAAAGGTTCCAGTTATAAGCTGCGCCAGCAATCAGCATCAGCATCATGAATCCGAATTTATTGATAGCGCCCCGTACAGACATGGTGCCTTGTAACTCAGCATCCATTCCCAGGCTTTTATCAAACATTTTCTCAGTAAGGGTAGGGTTACCCGATTTAAAAATTGCCATAGTTTCTATTTTGTATTTTCAAATTTACATTAAAGAAGGTTCATTTTACAAATGATACAGACTTTTGAGGGTGAACTTTAACGAATCCTTTAGCGCTTCTGCCCGGGATAATGATCAACCGTTTCAAAAATATACCCCGGATTCCGTTGCAGGATACGGATCATCTTCCGGAGGGAGTCCAGATCGGCCGGGCGCTGAAAAATTCTGTCGTGGGTAAGTAATACAAGGTGATTACGGGTAAAAGTCTGGTTACTATCCAGCAGATTTTTGATATGACCTGCCATATTTTCGGCCGATTGAAGGGGACGGGCATTTTTGTGGTTAAACATCCATTCTGTATCCCATCCAATGACAATGTATCCCGCACTGTCCAGTTTTCTGCAAAGAGGTCTTGTTAGCCAGGAAGAGCGCATCGTGTCTTTCAGCAGCCAGGCATTATTTCCGGGTAACCGGATGATTTTATCAGAAATGCCCAGTGCGTCCTGGGTCCGGAGAAAATCTTTCAATGCTAAAGACGAATGATGGTAAAAGGAGTCGTACCTGCCGCTCGCATGCCGGTAACTATGGTTGGCCAATAAAAAACCAGGGTAACTCTGTTTAATGGCCGCAATGATTTTTTTGCCGTCATTTCTGCCGGTTACATGTACTCCGATCATAAAATAGGAGGCTTTAACCCCTAATTCCCTGCACAATGCTATGGTTTCCTTCGTACCCCGCTGGGGGCCGTCATCAAAACTCAGGTAAATATATTGTTTGGAACTCTTGTAGGTAAAGGCGTTGCTTTGGGAGGAACTTAAGGGCAAAGGGCTGTCAGTGCCCTGACCAGAATTTCCCGGAATATTGCCTGGTTGCCTGTTAACAGCGGGGTCGTTGTTAGCGCATCCGCTTATGAAAATCAACAAGGAAAAACACCCCCCACTCAATAAATGCTTCATTTTCAATTGCTGAATACTTCTAACTTTAATATATAAAAAACCTTTATGCAAATAAAGGGCCGGTTTTGTAAAATTCCTTAAAAAGATGCCGAAAGGGCAGGAAAAATGAACGGTAGAAATAGTACCTTCAGCGCACAATCAGGAATAGATGAACAATAAAGAAGAAGTTCTACAGAATGTAGTGATCAAGTTTGCCGGTGACAGTGGCGATGGAATGCAGTTAACAGGTCAGCAGTTTACCAATAATACTGCTTTGTTAGGAATCGATTTGGCTACTTTTCCGGACTTTCCGGCAGAGATCCGGGCCCCGATCGGAACAGTTCCGGGCGTGAGTGGTTATCAGCTCCATTTTTCTTCCAATAAAGTATTTACACCCGGTGATATAGCCGATGTGCTGGTAGCTATGAACGCAGCTGCATTAAAAGTGAATATGAAAGCCATTAAACCCGGTGGAAGGATCATTGCCAATATTGATGGCTTTGATACCAGAAATTTACGGTTGGCCAACTATCCCGACGGAGTAAATCCGCTGGAAGACGGAAGCCTGGATTCTTTTGAACTCATCAAGGTAGATGTTACCAAACTAACCCGCGAAGCGCTGAAGGAGTTTACCGATCTCGGTGTTAAAGAGCGTGACCGTGCAAAGAATATGTTTGTACTGGGCTATATCTATTGGATGTACAACAGAAGTCTGGACAATACCATCGAATTCCTGAAGGAAAAATTCGGCAAAAAAGAAAGTATCCTCAACAGTAATATTAAAGTTTTACAGGCAGGTTATAATTACGGAGACACTACCGAAACCTTTACTACCCGTTATACGGTAGAGAAGGCAAAGATGGAACCCGGACATTACCGCAGCATCATGGGAAACCAGGCGCTTTCGATGGGGCTGGTTGCCGCAAGTGAAAAAAGCGGTCTGCCGTTGTTCCTTGGATCTTATCCTATTACACCAGCATCAGACATTCTGCATGACTTAAGTAAGTTTAAATCATTTGGTGTAAAAACATTTCAGGCAGAAGATGAGATTGCTGCAATATCTTCTGCAATAGGAGCCAGCTATGGCGGTGCCATGGGTCTTACCACCACATCAGGTCCGGGAATGGCGCTGAAAACAGAAGCCATGGGCTTAGCCATGATGCTTGAAATTCCACTGGTAATTGTGAATATACAGCGAGGAGGTCCTTCAACGGGCCTGCCTACCAAAACAGAGCAGAGTGATTTAATGCAGGCTTATTATGGAAGAAACGGAGAAGCACCGATTCCGATTATTTCTGCATCTACTCCAAGCGATTGTTTTGAAGTGGCCTATGAGGCAGTAAGAATAGCGGTTCAGCACATGACCCCGGTCATTTTACTGAGTGATGGATATATTGCCAATGGTGCAGAACCCTGGAAGTTTCCGCAGAGTAAAGACCTGAAGCCGATAGAAGTGAAGTTTAAAACAAAACTGGCCGACGACGAAGCCAAATTTGAGCCATACAGACGGGATGAAAAATTAGCGCGTCCATGGGCAGTTCCGGGAACGCCAGGATTGGAACACAGAGTAGGCGGGTTGGAAAAACAGGATATTACCGGTAACATCAGTTACGATTCCGATAACCACCAGCATATGGTGAAGATCCGCGAAGCCAAAGTAGAAAAGATAGCAGATTATATTCCATTGCAAACCATTGAATGCGGTCCGGCCACCGGAAAAGTATTGATCCTCGGATGGGGTTCTACATTTGGTGCCATTAAAAGTGCCGCACTGGATTTACAGGCAGAAGGGCTGGAAGTGAGCCATGCTCATATCCGTTACATGCGTCCTTTTCCCAAGAACCTCGGTGAGATCATCGGCAACTTTGACCAGGTATTGATTCCTGAAATCAATAATGGTCAGCTGATCAAAATCATCCGTGATAAATATATGGTAGATGCAAAAGGCTACAATAAAATCATGGGTGTTCCAATCACCAAAGGTGAATTGATTGACACTGTTAAGAAAATGCTGAAGTAAACTTCTGCTTAAAATAGTCCTGACCTCACAGTGAATACTGTGAGGTTTTTTTATGGGTTGAATAGCCAATTTTATTTATTAACCCAACGGATGAATTCAGTAAATTACAATATGTACCTCGATGAGATCCGCGACTATTGTTTAAGTAAATCCGGTGCGGAGGAAACACTGCCGTTTGGCCCTGATACACTCGTGTATAAAGTGAACGGAAAGATTTTTCTGCTTACCGGATTTGACAGTGATCCCGTTCAGTTTAATGTAAAATGTGATCCGGATAAAGCAGTGGAGTTGCGCGAGGAATTTTCTGATTGCGTATTGCCCGGGTACCACATGAATAAAAAACACTGGAACACGGTTCTGGTAAACGGAACCCTCTCCAACAAACAACTCCGGGCGATGATCGATGAATCTTATCATTTGGTGCGGGGAAAGGGAAAGTCCTGAGGCTTGGTTGTTTTCGCCGCCAAATGCCGGCCTGATCGAATCAGCTTAACGGATGCTTCTTCAGGTAATTACACCATTCTTTCAACCCGCATTCTCCGCATTTGGGATTTCTTGCCAAACAGGTATACCGCCCATGCAGTATCAGCCAATGGTGTGCACGATGCACGTATTCAGACGGAATATTTTTAATCAGTTCTTTTTCCACTGCCAGTGGCGTTGTAGCTTTTTTACTCACCAGTCCCAGGCGATGGCTTACCCGGAATACATGGGTGTCTACCGCCATATTGGGTTGTTCGTCTATTACACTGGTAATAACATTGGCTGTTTTCCTGCCAACCCCCGGAAGTTGTACCAGCTCCTCCACTGTCATGGGAACTTCGCCGCTAAATTGTTCCTGCAGCATATTGGCCATGCCTATTAAGTGTTTGGTTTTATTGTTGGGGTAGGAAATACTCCGGATCAACGGAAAGAGTTCGTCAAAAGCTGCCCCGGCCATTGTTTGTGGAGTAGGGTATACATTAAAGATACCGGGCGTGGTCAGGTTCACCCTTTTATCGGTGCATTGTGCCGAAAGGATCACCGCTACCAGCAACTGAAAGGGATTGTCGTAAACGAGCTCCGTTTCTGCCACAGGCGTAGTGTCTAAAAAATACTGGATTACCTGACTGTACCTTTCCTTTTTGGTCATGGCCAAAATTAATCTTTCTTCATTGCTTCTGCTGCATACTTCAATATGGCAGATATGGATTTTTTGGAGGGAGCTTTCAGCTTTAAGTGATCGAGTTGCTGAACAGACCTTTTAAGGGTTTCAATCCGGTCATCCAATGCGGTGTTCTCTTCAATAGCTTTGTTAATTGCTGCGGTTAGTGCTGGCGTGCAATCGTTGTATACGTACATAATCAAATCCTCTTCTTTAAAGTTTTTCATAAGCAGCTAGTCTGCGTGAATAAGAGGATACGGAGTTTGTATAAAACGCAGGGACAGTGCAAATATTGCAACGGTACTATAAATAGGGATAAAAAAATCTGGAGGGCTCACCAACGAATAACTGGTCCTTTTATTTTTTTCCGGTGGTGGAATCTTCAATAATAAAGATATCCTCCCCTTCTTTTTTCATGAGATAATGCTCTCTGGCAAAGCGTTCCAGCGCGGCAGGACTGTTTTGAAGATCACCCAGTTCTTTCCGGGTTTTATCGATTTCTTTCTGGTAATATTCTTTTTTCATCTCCAGCTTTCTCAGCTCATCTCTCCGTTCTTTCTGCTGAAAATAATCGCGCTGGTCTATAAATAACATCCATATTATAAAAAACACCCCGGCAAGCAGGTATTTATTGGTAATAATGGAGGCGATTTTTTTCATAATGATCAGGCCCAAAAAAGCTGGCAGATAAAAGTAGTAAGAAACCTTTATCTGCCAACCGATATTTAATTCACAAGTGTGGGCAGCTTATTTTTTGCCAAACTTGATTTTACCTTTTGGATAAATAGAAGTGTTTCCCAGCATTTCCTCTATACGGATCAACTGGTTGTACTTTGCTATACGATCTGTACGGGAAGCAGAACCGGTTTTGATTTGTCCGCAGTTCAGCGCAACAGCCAGGTCTGCAATAGTGGTATCTTCTGTTTCACCGCTTCTGTGGCTCATAATGGTATTGTATCCGTTATGCTGGGCCAGGGTTACCGCGTTGATGGTTTCTGTGATTGTACCAATCTGGTTCACTTTAACCAATAAAGCATTGGCTATGTCTTTATCCAACCCTTGCTGAATACGTTCTACATTGGTTACAAACAGGTCATCCCCTACTAACTGGCATTTGCTTCCAACTGCCTGTGTAAGTGCTTTCCAGCCGTTCCAGTCATCTTCTGCCATTCCATCTTCTATAGAAACAATCGGGTATTGCTTCACCCATTTTTCCCAGAATTTAACCAGCTCATCGCTGCTTAATGCTTTTCCGCTGCTCTTATGGAATACATATTTTTTCTTCTTGGCATCCCACAACTCACTGTTGGCTGCATCCATGGCAATCACTATCTGTGAACCGGTTTTATAACCGGCTGCCTGAATGGCTTCCAGTACAGTTTCAATCGCTTCTTCATTGCTCTGGATATTTGGGGCAAATCCACCTTCATCACCCACATTGGTGCTAAAGCCTTTTTTCTTCAATACACCCTTCAGGGTATGGAAGATTTCAACACCCCAACGCAAACCTTCACTGAATGAAGCAGCGCCTACTGGCATGATCATGAATTCCTGAAAATCAATTTTATTGTCTGCGTGCGCACCACCATTAATGATATTCATCATTGGCATTGGCAGCGTTTTGGCATTGGTACCGCCAATATACCGGAACAAAGGAAGTGAAGCTTCTTCGGCAGCAGCTTTGGCCACAGCCATACTTACCGCCAGAATTGCATTGGCGCCCAGTTTGCTTTTATTGGGAGTGCCATCCAGTTCAATCATAGCGCCGTCTATGGCAGCCTGCTGTGTAACATCAAATCCTACAATTGCATCACTGATAATATCGTTTACGTTTTTAACGGCTTTTAATACACCCTTGCCAACATATTTTTTCTTGTCGTTGTCGCGAAGTTCAACTGCTTCATGAATACCGGTGCTGGCACCACTGGGTACTGATGCTCTTCCGATAGCGCCGTCGTCGGTCATTACATCTACTTCTACGGTAGGGTTACCGCGACTGTCGAGAATCTGTCTCGCATGTACTTCAATAATGTAGCTCATTGTGTTTGTTTTATCGTTTATAGAATTCCGAAGATACGTAATAGGTAGTTTATACACTAACTGCCTTTGTCAGGCTCCTGAAAACTTCCTCCAGGCTGCTGTTTGCTTTCAGGTTAACCAAACTGTCGTCTGCCACAATCTGTCCTTTATGGAGGATAATGACCCTGCTGCAAATAGCTTCAATTTCCTGTAAAATATGGCTGGAAAATAGGACGGTTTTGTCTTTGCCCTGTTCTTTGATCAGATTGCGGATTTCGATGATCTGATTGGGATCCAGCCCGCTGGTGGGCTCATCGAGAATAAGTACTTCCGGCTGGTGGATCAATGCCGCAGCCAGTCCTACCCGTTGTTTATATCCTTTGGAAAGTTGCCCGATCTTTTTGTGCTGCTCTGCTTCCAGCCCAACCTGATGTATCATGGTGTTCACCCTGCCGCTGCGTTTGTTGATTCCATGGACCCCTGCAATAAATGCCAGGTATTCTTTTACATACATGTCTGTATAAAGCGGGTTGGCTTCAGGCAGGTAACCTGTTTTCTGTTTGCATTGAATAGGATGGGTAGCTATATTCAGACCACTCACCCTTACAGATCCTGCATCGGGCTGCAGGTAACCCGTAATCATTTTTAGGGTAGTGCTCTTGCCGGCACCGTTGGGCCCGAGAAACCCAACGATCTCACCCTTGTTCAGGGTAAAATCAATTCCGTTCACGGCTTTTTGCCCGTCATATATTTTTACCAATCCGGAAACCTCAATCGACATACTGCCAGTTTGCTTCAAAAATAACCAAATTCCAGGGTCTGATCTGTTAATTAAACCTTATCGTATTCGCCCTTCAGGGCATAGTAGCCAAAGATCATCAATCCGATGGCAATGGGAATAAAAATCACCACAAAAACACCCCACTGTATTTTGGTATCCAGTCCAGGATGGGCTGCAGTCTGGTGAAGTGCAGTTTTGATCAGGTAATAGATCGCTACCGGACCCAGTAGTATCCAGAGTATTCCCGACCATTTTTTCAGTTGATTCATTGCGTAGTGTTTAACGGTTTTTAAGATTCAATCGGAGGGTCTATCTTGTTTTGAATATACAATGTGCCTATAACCAGGCCTACAGCAGCAACAATGATCGGGTACATCAGCCCTGCCAGCTTATCGTTGGTATAAATGGTGGTAAGCAGTGTGGCTATAAACGGAGTGAGTCCTCCAAACACTCCGTTGCCGATATGATAGGGCAGCGACATAGACGTGTAACGGATTTTAGTAGGGAACAGTTCTACCAGAAATGCTGCAATTGGTCCGTATACCATGGTCACATAAATAATCATGATAAATACAAAGAAGACCATTTTCCAGTACCCGCTGCTTCCAACCGTTTTTACGATTTTTGCTTCCGCCTTCATTACCGGTAATTTGCCGCTGGCATACAAACTGTCTTTGGTGGTTTTGATGACCTGCATCCCATTTGCATAATTGCTGATAACCGTTACCTGTTTAAGCGTGTCTCCGCCAGGCAATATTGTTCTTTCGGTCTTCACCTCTTTCAGATCGGCCAGTTCGATGGAGTTGGCAGGGTCTGATATTTTCAATAATTGTCCGAATAAATAGTGGTAAGAAATAATTGCCAGGAACATGCCAGCCAGCATGATCCATTTCCGGCCAATCCGGTCGCTCCAGCTTCCGAATACTACAAAGAAGGGCGTTCCGAATAATATGGCCCAGATAATGATGGTACGGGATTGGTCGAAATCGATCTTACATACATTTTCTATAAAAGACTGGGCATAAAACTGTCCGGTATACCACACCACACCCTGCCCCATGGTTGCACCAAATAAGGCCAGTAATACCATTTTCAAATTCGTTTTGTGCCCAAAGCTCTCTTTGATGGGGTTCACTGATGTTTTGCCGCTTGCCTTCAACTCTGTGAACAAAGGAGACTCTTTCATTTTAAGGCGGATATAAACAGATACCCCCACCAGTAAAATAGATACTATAAACGGAATACGCCAGCCCCAGTCATTGAATTTGCTGATTGATTTTGCCGGATCTGCATCCAGGGAATGCCTGGTGAGCAATATCACGCCCAGTGAAACAAAAAGTCCGAGGGTAGCAGTTGTTTGAATCCAGGAGGTATAATACCCCCGCTTGTGTTCGGGCGAATGTTCTGCCACATAAGTTGCTGCACCTCCGTACTCTCCGCCCAGTGCCAAACCCTGCAATAACCGTAGAAGCAATACCAGTATTGGTGCTGCATAACCAATGGAATCATATCC
>CALPNW020000085.1 GCA_943325035.2 Sphingobacterium thalpophilum
ATGGACTGTAAGATTTTATCGGGAGACCTTTCTGTGGACGAATCCATTATTACCG
This sequence comes from Sphingobacterium thalpophilum, assembly GCA_943325035.2. Lineage (GTDB taxonomy): Bacteria > Bacteroidota > Bacteroidia > Chitinophagales > Chitinophagaceae > Sediminibacterium. Next base: position 56 of record CALPNW020000085.1, read on the forward strand.
GAGAATCCATTCCGGTAGACAAAAAAATAAAAGACCAGCTGATCGGAGGAAGTATAGCGGTAAACGGAACGGTGAAAGCCTATGTAACAGCAATCGGAGATGATACCATCCTCGGCAATATATTACAGCTGGTGAAAAATGCGCAAACCGAAAAGCCCCCTGTACAGCAACTGGCCGATAAAATAAGCGCTGTATTTGTGCCGGTAGTAATTGGCATTGCTTTACTTACACTTCTGCTCAATTACACGGTAGGCCATCAGGATTTTACCAATAGCCTCATGCGTGCCATTGCAGTACTGGTGATCTCCTGCCCCTGCGCCATGGGGCTTGCAACTCCTGCAGCAATAGCCGTTGGCCTTGGCAGAGCTGCAAGAAATGGTGTATTGTTCAAGAATACCAAAACCCTCGAATTATTCAAAGACATTAAACAGGTTGTATTTGACAAAACAGGTACATTAACCTCCGGCAAATTCATTATTGCAGCAACGGGCCTTACCGCTTCCGGAGAATCTGCAGGCATAGATGAATTTAAAAGAATTGCTTTTTCGCTCGAAAAATATTCTAACCACCCGCTGGCTAAAACAATTGCCAGAGAATGGAAAATAAAAGACGATCTCCGTTTCAGTAAGGTAGAAGAAGTAAAAGGACTGGGCATGAAAGGTACCGACCGGGAAGGCAACGAGTATGTTGCCGGTTCTTTTAAAGCCGCAGAGCAGCTCACCAATGATCCCGGTCATAATATATACATTATTAAAAACAAGGAATTACTGGGCTGGATAGATCTTGCTGACGAAGTAAGACCAGAAGCTGTTTCACTGATCAGCTATCTGAAGAAAAGAGGAATAACCACCATACTGCTTAGCGGAGACCGAAAAGAGGGCTGTGAATTACTGGCACAGCAATTAAACATAGATCAGGTATTTGCAGAACAGACACCGGCCCAAAAACTGGAACGGATTACTGCATTAACTGCTATCAGTCCTACTGCAATGGTGGGAGACGGCATCAATGATGCACCAGCTCTCGCAAAAGCTACCGTGGGTATTTCATTAAGCGAAGCATCGCAGATTGCCGTACAAACTGCAGAAGTGGTGCTCATGAACAATGGCTTAAAGCATTTACCGCTGGCATTGGGATTGGGCAAGCATACTTATTTAACCATTCAACAAAATTTATTCTGGGCACTCATTTATAATGTGGCGGCTATTCCCATTGCTGCAATGGGCTTTTTAAGCCCTGGTTTCAGTGCGCTTACCATGGGATTAAGTGATGTAGTATTGGCCATTAATTCTGTAAGGCTTAATTATAAAAAAGTAGCCTAGCAACCATTGAGTAACCCTACAGAAATATTACAGCAATACTGGAGCCATGCAGCGTTCCGGCCTTTACAGGAGGAGATCATCCAATCTGTACTGGCAGGAAATGACACGCTGGCGCTATTGCCTACGGGCGGTGGCAAATCCATTTGTTTTCAGGTACCCGGAATGATGCTCGATGGCTTGTGCCTGGTGATCAGCCCGCTGATTGCACTCATGCGCGATCAGGTAAACAGCCTGAACAACAAAGGAATTCCGGCGGCTGCATTGCACAGCGGATTAACTTTTTTTGAAGTAAAAAAAACACTGCGGGATGCAGCAGATGGTCAATACAAATTCCTGTATTGTTCTCCGGAACGCTTAGAAAGCAAGCTCTTTCTCGATTATATACCGGTGCTTCCGATCAGCCTATTGGTTATTGATGAGGCACACTGTATCTCTCAGTGGGGATATGATTTCAGACCCCCCTATTTAAGAATAGCTGCTACCAGAAAACAACTGCAGGGCATTCCGCTGATTGCACTTACTGCTTCAGCAACGCCACTGGTGCAGAACGATATTGTTCAAAAACTGGAGCTGAAAAAAACAGCCGTGTTCCGGCAATCTTTTGAACGGCCCAATTTATCGTACAGTAATTTTTTAACGGACAGTAAGATCAATAAGATCCTGGATATTCTCAACAAGGTGCCGGGCAGCAGTATTGTGTATTGCAATAACAGAAAACAAACCAAAAAAATTGCAGAAGCGCTTTTGTTGCAGGGTATTGCTGCAGACTATTACCATGCAGGGCTTACACAACCGGTAAGAGAAATGAAGCAGGAAGCATGGATCGGGAATAAGGTCCGTACCATGGTGTGTACCAATGCCTTTGGCATGGGGATAGACAAGCCGGATGTTCGTGTAGTAATTCACCACGATGTTACTGAGTGCCTGGAGAACTATTACCAGGAAGCGGGCAGGGCCGGAAGAGACGGAAAGAAAGCTTATGCGGTATTATTGTATCAGCAAAAAGACCTGGCAGACCTTTTATCGAATACGTTAAAAAAGTTTCCGGCTATCAAAGTCATCAAACAGGTTTATCAGGCCATTGCAGATTACCTGCAGATTCCGGTGGGTAATGGCGAAGGTATTTATTATGATTTTGACCTGGCCGCATTTACCAAACATTTTAAACTGGAAGCGATACTGGTAATCAACGTCCTGAAAGTACTGGAGCAGGAAGATCATATCAGCTTTGCGGAAAATATTTTTTTACCATCACAGATTTCTTTTGCCACCAACAAAGAGGGACTCAGCCTGTTTGAAAAAGAGTATCCATTGCTGGAGCCGGTTATCAAAGCATTGCTCAGAACCTACGAAGGCATTATAGACAACAGGGTATCGGTCTACGAAAACCAGATCGGTAAAATTTGCAGGCTCAAGGCAGATGAAGTGACCAACGCATTTAAAGAACTGATGCGGCATGGCATTATCGAATATCTTCCCAAAAAAGAAACCCCGCAAATTCAGTTTCTGGTGAACCGTGCCCCGGCAGAGTACCTGGTAATTCACCAGGATGCTTATCTCGAAAGAAAAAAATTATACGAAGAACGGATACAAACCATCATTCACTATGCCGGAAACCTAACCGGTTGCAGAAGCAGGTATATTTCCAATTATTTCGGGGACGACTCTAAAAAAAATTGCGGGATCTGTGATAACTGCCTGAATGAAAAAAGGAAAAAATTATCTTCTGCAGAATTTGCACAACTGGAACAGGCAATCAAAAAACAGAGTCTGGTTCCTGTTTTAATCAGCGAGTTGTTCCTGTTACTGAAGCCCTTTCATGAAGAAAAAATCTGGGCTGCTATGGATTTTTTGCAATCAGAAGAAAAGATCCGCGTCAGCGAAAGCAAAGAGGTCTGCTGGATTGGCCGTTGATGCGGGCTGATGAGTGATAGTTCAGTACCTTTAAAGTATGAAAAAAGAGCTCATCATCTTTTCTGCAATTTGCGGCATTGCACTGGCTGTTTCATTCACCACTACCGTTCCGGTAAAAACAAAAGCCGCACTGGGCGAAAAGCTTTTCAACGAAAAAATATTGTCGGCAGATTCTTCGGTTAGCTGCGCCAGCTGCCATATTCCCTCGCAAGGCTTTGCGGACACATTTGCACTTAGTATCGGAGTTCATGGCATACCTGCCACGCGCAACACCCCTTCTGTGCTGAACATGAAAAACCGTCCTTATTTTTTCTGGGATGGCAGGGCTGCCTCCCTGGAGGCCCAATCACTCCTGCCGATTGCCAATAAAGATGAAATGGGGCTGCCTGTAGCTGAAGCGGTGCAGCGGCTGCGTAATAACAAAACCTACAGAACGCTGTTTTTATCCATTTTCGGAACTGTTCCCACTGCAAAAAACATATCGGCTGCTTTGGCTGCCTATGAAAAAACACTGGAAACAGACGATAGTAAATTTGATCTTTCCTTTGATGAGGAGTTCCCGCTCACCGAATCGGAAGAACGCGGAAGAGTATTGTTCATAGGAGATAAAGCCAAATGTTTTAACTGCCATATGGGACCCGATTTTACCAATGACGACTTTAAAAATATTGGCCTGTACAATGCGGCTTCCCTGAATGATGAAGGGCGTTTCAGGATTACCGGAAACAAAGCCGATCTGGGCAAATTCAAAACACCCGGATTAAGGAATATAGAAGCCACTGCACCCTATATGCACAATGGCATGTTCAAAACACTCGAAGAAGTAGTGGAATATTACAACGATCCCAAAACGATAGTAAAGAACCCGGTTAATATAGACCCTGATCTCAGCCAGCCGCTGGGGCTGAGTACAGAAGAAAAAACCGACCTGATCAATTTCCTGAAAACATTAACTGATAAGCGTTTTGTGAAAGTGCCTTTTTAGTGATTTTAACAAAAGATTGAACGCGGTTATTCGTACCTTGGATACATAATATCTTTATTTCACACAAATATTACTCTGATGGAAGATAAAAAACATTACAAGATTCTGCTTTGCGAGGACGATACCAATCTGGGTATGGTATTAAAGAATTACCTGGAGCTGAACGACTACGATATCACCCTGGAAAGAGACGGCAAATTGGGCCTGGCTGCTTTTCAGCGCGAGAAATTTGATATTTGTCTGTTAGATGTAATGATGCCCAATATGGACGGCTTTACGCTGGCAGAAGAAATCAGAGATATTGATCCGGATGTGCCTTTGTTCTTTCTGAGCGCTAAGACCATGAAGGAAGACATTATACAGGGCTACAAGCTGGGGGCGGATGATTATATCACCAAGCCTTTCGACAGTGAGGTTTTATTAATGAAAATCAAAGCGATCCTGAAAAGAAGTGAAGAAGAAAACAGGACCAGTGACAATATTGAATTCGACATGGCCTCTTATCATTTTAACCCAAAACTGCGCGAACTTAAAAAAGGCGATCTGGTACAAACACTTTCTCCCAAAGAAAATGAGTTACTGAAGATGCTGGCTGAACATAAAAACGATCTGCTGCCGCGCGAAAGGGCATTAAAGAAAATATGGGGCAGCGATACTTATTTTAACGGAAGAAGCATGGACGTATATATTGCCAAGCTCCGTAAATACCTGAAGGAAGACCCTGCTATTGAAATTGTAAATATTCACGGCAACGGATTCAGACTGGTAGCACCTAACTAAACAGATCTCCCGCAGCACCTTTCTGCATAACCACCCCGAGATGATTGTAGGCTTTTAAAGTAGCTTCCCTTCCTCTCGGGGTTCTTTGTAAAAAGCCCTCCTGTATCAGGAATGGTTCATATACTTCTTCAATAGTGCCCGACTCTTCTCCTACTGCAGTGGCAATAGTGGTAATACCCACGGGCCCGCCTTTGAACTTATTGATAATGGCAGACAGAATACGGTTATCCATTTCATCCAAACCATGTGCATCCACATTCAGCGCTTTCAATGCATGCTGTGTAATACCAATATCGATCTGACCGTCGTTGAGTACCTGGGCAAAATCACGCACTCTTCTCAGCAAGCTATTGGCAATACGGGGAGTACCCCTGCTCCTTCCGGCAATTTCTTTGGCAGCATCAATGGTGATGCTGGTATTCAGTATACCTGCACTGCGTTCAATGATCTTTTGCAGTAAGGTGGCGTTATAATATTCCAGCCTCGATTTAATACCAAACCTCGAGAGCAATGGCGCAGTCAGCAAACCACTACGGGTTGTTGCTCCTACCAGGGTGAACGGATTTAAATTGATCTGTACACTTCTGGCATTAGGGCCCGTATCAATCATGATATCAATCTTAAAATCTTCCATAGCCGCGTAGAGGTATTCTTCTACTACTGTACTCAGCCGGTGAATTTCATCGATGAACAAAACATCATTGGGTTGTAAATTCGTAAGCAATCCGGCCAGATCACCCGGCTTCTCTATGACAGGGCCTGATGTTTCTTTGATATTAACGCCCAGTTCATTGGCCACAATTCGGCTCAGGGTGGTTTTACCCAGTCCGGGAGGGCCATGAAATAAAATATGATCAAGTGCTTCTCCGCGTAATTTGGCTGCCTTAATGAAAATTACCAGATTTTCGATTAGCTGGGGCTGCCCGGAAAAATCATCAATCTCTTTTGGACGGATGCTGTTCTCAAATTCCTTATCGGCAGGGTGAAGATTTTTTGTTTCGCTATTCGGGATCTCATTCGGCATAACCCGATAAAATTACAAAAAATGCAGTCCCTATCTTTAGATAAATTTTAATGCCCATGCCCAAAAAAGCTTTATTACTCGGAGCCACCGGATTAACGGGTGGAATTTTGCTCGGTCAGTTGCTGGAATCGCCGCTTTACAGCAGTGTGATCATCTATGTAAGAAAGTCCATTGAACGTTCCCACCCCAAACTCACCCAACTGCTGGTTGATTTTGAAACCATTGATACGGCCGTAGAGGCCGATGATGTTTTCTGCTGTCTTGGCACCACCATTAAAATAGCAGGAACCAAAGCTGCTTTTGAAAAAGTGGATCTGCACTACCCGGTAAAAATCGCCACCTTACAGAGAGCGGCAGGCAGTAAACAATTGCTGGTAATAAGTGCCATGGGCGCAGACAGCAAATCATCCATTTTTTACAGCAGAACCAAGGGCCTGATGGAAGCCGCCTTGCAAAAGATCGGTTACCCCTCCCTGTCTATTTTCAGGCCTTCATTTATTACCGGCAACAGAAAAGAAAAAAGAATGGGTGAACAAATTGGCCTTGCCATTGCAAAACTGATCAACCCCATCATGGTTGGCCCGCTGCGCAATTACAGTGCTGTGAAAGCTGCTGCCATTGTGGATTGCATGATACATCACGCAACCGAAAGCAAACCGGGCGTTCATATTATCTTATCCGGAGCAATCAAAGCATTTGAATAATTATTTTGCATACTGCATTAAGCGCAGTAAGCAATCCGGGTCCGGACAGTTATTCAGGTAGTGGTCTTTTTCGGCTAAAGTGCACACACCCGGGTAATCCCCTTTTTTTCCTTCCATACTCATCATCAGTTGAAAATGAAGGTGAGGAGGCCATTGGCCGTTTTCTGCCGGCTTGCCAAAATGAGCAAATACCTGTCCGGCTTTAATGGGTTGTTCTTCTTCCAGTGATTCAATATCTCTTAAAGACAAATGACCATACAAACTATAAAAAATGGTTCCGTTGATGAGGTGTTTTAAAATAATGGTAGCCCCATAATCTCCATACGCACTGTTAAATGCAAAACTCTGCACTACGCCATCCAGCGGGGCAGACACCGCAGTTCCTGCCACGCCCCAGATATCAATGCCCAGGTGTAATTGCCTGGACGGCTGTCCTTCGGGTGCATCAAAGACCCGGCTTCTGCTGTAGACGGTTCTGTGTTCGTTGTATCCGCCTACCCCGAAAACAGCATTGGCATCGGCCAGTTGGGCCGATACATAATCAGAAAACCGGTTTGTATCCTCAATAACAGCAGCCGTTAGTCCGGTATTAGCGGAGGTGAAATCCAATTTCAGCAGCCGCTGCAAAGCAGGATCAAAGCTTACAACCGGGCAAACTGCTCCGGCAGGAAGCGCTTTTAACCATTGGTCTATTTTACTTGTATGCATGGAACAGTGTTTCTATCTTTAAGGAACATAAAATTAACCTCTTATGAAGAGAATATTCTTAGCAATTGCAATCCTTGCTTTAGGGAATGTACTGGTGGCTCAAACCACCCCATTGTGGATGCGCTATCCGGCTATCTCGCCCGATGGACAAACCATAGTATTCAGTTATAAAGGAGACCTGTACACAGTACCTTCTGCCGGAGGAACTGCCGTTGCACTCACCATGCATGAAGCACAGGATTATTATCCGGTTTGGAGCCATGATGGCAAAACCATTGCATTCGCCTCGGACAGATACGGGAATTTTGATGTGTTCACTATTCCGGCAACAGGGGGCACTCCTAGCAGGCTTACTTATAACAGTGCAGCCGATTACCCTTACGATTTTTCGCCCGATAACCAGCAACTGATTTTTGGCAGTGGCCGCCAAATCAGCAATAACAATGTGCGGTTTTACAGCCCGCGTTTATTTATGAACCTCTATAGTATACCGGTAAAGGGAGGCAAGCCTTTTTTAATGAGTGAGGCCGGTGTTGAAGCTGCACACTATAACAGCAAAGGAACTGCTGTACTGTTTCAGGACAGAAAAGGATATGAAGACCCCTGGAGAAAACACCATACTTCGGCAGTTACCAGAGATATCTGGATGATGGATGTAAAAACTGCCGCCTATAAAAAGATCAGCAGCTTTGAAGGAGAAGACAGAGAACCCCTTTTCGGCAATGACGATAAAACTGTTTTTTATCTCAGTGAAAAGAATGGTAATCAGAATTTATTTAAACAAACAGAAGATGGCAAAATGGTTCAGCTGACCAATTTCAAAGACCATCCGGTAAGACATTTATCCAGAACCAATAACAACAACTTCTGTTTTAGTTTTAATGGAGAAATCTATACATTCAGCGAGGGCAGTCAACCTAAAAAGGTAAGCATCGCTGTTAATGCAGATGCCAGGTATAATGCCGAAAAAAATGTACCGATCAGCAGCGGAGCCACTGAAATTGCACTGGCTCCCAATGGAAAGGAAATTGCCTTTGTTTTCAGAGGCGAAGTATTTGTTACCAGTGTAGAAGGTGGCATTACCAAAAGGATCACCAACACCCCTCAGCAGGAACGGATGATCAGCTGGAGCCCGGACAGTAAGAAAATTATTTATTCTGCAGAACGCAATGACAACTGGGATATTTACCAGACCAGTATTGCAAGAAAAGAAGAACCCTATTTCTATGCGTCCACTGTTTTAAAAGAAGAGGCATTGATTGCCACTCCGGAAGAAGAATTTGGTGCGCAATATTCTCCTGATGGAAAACAGATTGGCTATATAGCGGATAGAAATATTTTAAAAGTGTACACCCCGGCCGATAAAAAAACAAAAACCGTATTGCCTGCCGGAAGAAATTACAGTTACAGTGATGGAGACTGGAGTTTTCATTGGAGCCCGGATAGCAAATGGATCATATGTGATGACCAGGAAGGAAGCTGGCAGTATGGCAACCTTGCCATGATCAGGGCAGATGGAACAGGAGGTATCGAAAAACCAATCCGTTCGGGTTTTGGACAGAACAATATTAAATGGGGAATGGACGGAAAAAGCATTACCTGGGTAAACGAAAGACTGGGCAGAAAATCCATCGCCAATCAGGGCAGCAGGGAAGTGGATATCTATGCGGGATTTCTGGACCAGGATGCCTATGACCGTATGCGCCTGAGCAAAGAAGATGTTGCTTTACTGAAAGAAAAAGAAGACAAAGACAAAAAAGCAGATACGGCAAAAAGCAAAAAAGACTCCCTGGCAAAAGCCAGCTTTAGTCCTGAGCTGAAAGGTTTTGAAGACCGGGTGCTCAGGCTCACGATCAACAGTTCTTCTATTGCCGACTATTATATTACGGCAGACGCAAGCAAAGTGTATTACCTGTCTGCATTTGAAAAAGGATATGATCTGTGGGTTACCGAACCAAGAACCAGAGAAACAAAAATTCTGGCCAAACTGGGTGGATCCCCGGGTAGCATAGAGCCCGGAAAAGATGGCAAATCATTGTTCCTGGTAAATAACGGATCCATTGTAAAAGTGGAAACAGAAAGCGGAAAGGTAAGTCCTGTGGGCATCAGCGGAGAAATGGTACTGAATGCCGCAGCCGAAAGAGCGTATATTTTTGAACATGCCTGGAGACAGGTACAGAAGAAATTTTATGATCCAAAGATTCATGGAATAGACTGGGTAATGTACAGAAACAATTACGCCCGCTTCCTGCCGCATATCAACAACAACTACGATTTTCAGGAGCTGCTCAGTGAAATGCTGGGAGAGCTGAACGGATCACATACCGGTGGCAGGTATTCTGCACAGGCACCGGCAGGAGATGCTACTGCAGCACTTGCTTTATTGTATGACGAAACATTTACCGGTAAAGGATTAAAGATTACAGAAGTAATCACCGGAGGTCCGTTAGACAAAGCAGGCAGTAAAGTAAAAGCCGGTCTGGTCATTGAAAAAATTGATGGTGAAATACTAGAAGACAATGATGACTGGGCAAAATTACTGAACCGAAAAGCCGGAAAAAATGTGTTGCTGAGTGTATTGAATCCTGCAGACAACAGCAGAACAGAAGAAATAGTAAAGCCTATCAGTACGGGAGAAGAGTCTGGATTAATGTACAGGCGCTGGGTAGCCAAAATGCGTAAAATGACCGAAGAACTCAGTGGTGGCAAAGTGGGTTATGTGCATGTTCAGGGTATGAACGACGGAAGTTTCAGAACAGTTCTGGATGAAGTACTCGGAAAAAATATAGACAAAGAAGCGCTGATCGTAGACACCCGCTTTAATGGCGGTGGATGGTTACATGATGAACTGAATACTTTCCTTAGCGGAAAACGTTATCTTGATTTTGCACCACAGGGAAATAAAGTATCCGCAGGGGAACCTTTCATGCGATGGCAGAAACCAAGCTGCGTTTTAATGAGCGAAGGCAATTACAGCGATGCATTTATGTTCCCTTACAGCTATAAACAAAACGGATATGGCAAACTGGTGGGAATGCCGGTTGCAGGAACCGGAACAGCGGTATGGTGGGAAACACAAATAGATCCAACGATTGTATTTGGCATACCGATGGTTGCTTCTATTGGTAAAGAAAACAGGCCAACAGAAAATCTGCAGGTAGAGCCCGATATAAAAGTGGCACTCCCCTTCGAAGAATTCATCAGAGGAAAAGATGCACAACTGGAAGCAGCTGTTAAAGAAATGCTGCGTACTATAAAAAAATAAAACAGATATCTACTGACCAATAAAAAAGCATCTTCTTTTCAGAAGATGCTTTTTTATTGATAGCTACAAATATCACCGGACCAGATTTTTCTGACAAACGGTTACTCTTTGTTGGTACTTATTTTAACGCTGCCTTTGGTACCTGCTTCTCCAGCAGGTATTTGTATATGAATTTGGTTTTCAGGTTGTCGAAATGATTATTTCTTTCCCGGAGATTTCTCCATCCATGTCTTCCACCCGGATACAACATGAATTCAAAATCTTTTCCTTTGTCTTCCATTGCTGCAACCAGCTGAATACTGTTCTGCATATGAACATTATCATCCATCGTACCATGTACAATCTGTAATACACCCTTGTATTTATCTACATACGGAATTACACTGCTTGTTTTATATCCTTCCGGATTTTCTGCCGGTGTATCCATGAATTTTTCGGTGTAATGACTATCATACAAATGCCAGTCTACCACACTTCCTCCGGCCATACCGTGTGTAAATACCGAAGCCCCGTAAGTCAACGCATAACAACTCATGTATCCGCCATAACTAAAGCCGGTAATAGCTATTTTTGCAGGGTCGGCCGATCCATGTTCTATAAACCATTTTGCCATGGTCATATAATCCTTCATTTCCCAATACCCCAGGTTGCGG
>CALPNW020000086.1 GCA_943325035.2 Sphingobacterium thalpophilum
AATTAACTGAAAGTGCAAAACTGAACTAATAATGCCGAATCCAAGATTAGCAGACCGATATGCCAAGAGCCTGATCGACCTTTCTACAGAAAGAGGGTCTCTGGAAATTGTGCAGCAGGATATGCGCTATATTCAGGCATTGTGTAAAGCAAGCCGTGAATTTCTGAACATGCTGCGCAGCCCGATCATCAAGTCGGACCAGAAAGAAAAAATGGTAGCTGCGGTTACCAAAGGAAATGTAAGTGAGCTTACTGTTGCTTTCAATAATTTACTGGTAAAGAAAGGAAGAGAAGCAGATTTACCGGAAATAGCCGGTGCTTTTATCAATCAGTACAATGCACTGAAGGGTATTCACCAGGTGAAGCTTACCACAGCAGTGGCAGTATCGGATGAATTAAAAAAATCCATTGAAGCAAAAGTAAAAACAGCCAACAGCTTTGCAACCATTGAACTGGAAACAGTTACCAATGAAAGTCTGATTGGCGGGTTTGTGCTTGAGTTTGACAATAAACTGGTAGATGCAAGTATTGCGCACGATCTGCGTGAAATTAAAAAGCAGTTTAGCAAGAACGTATACATTCAGAATATCTAATAATTTTTAAATTTTTCTTTAAACAATATAACATGGTAGACATTAAACCAGATGAAATATCAGCGATACTGAGACAACAGCTCAGTGATTTCAACGCTTCCGCAGACCTGGAAGAAGTAGGCACCGTATTGCAGGTGGGTGATGGTATTGCCCGTGTGTACGGACTGAACGGAGTAAGAAGTGGTGAGCTGGTATCTTTTGAGAACGGTGTTAAAGCAATTGCATTGAACCTCGAAGAAGACAATGTGGGTGTGGTATTGATGGGAGACAGCGGATCGATTAAAGAAGGTGCTAAAGTAAAAAGAACCGGACAGATCGCTTCTATTAAAGTTGGAGTAGGAGTGGTAGGACGTGTTATCAATACCCTTGGTGAACCAATTGATGGTAAAGGTCCTATTACAGGCGAATTGTATGAAATGCCACTGGAGCGTAAAGCACCGGGAGTAATTTATCGTGAGCCGGTGAAAGAACCATTACAAACAGGTATCAAAGCAATTGATGCAATGATCCCGGTGGGTCGTGGTCAGCGTGAGCTGGTAATTGGAGATCGCCAGACCGGTAAAACAGCCATCTGTGTAGATACCATCATTAATCAGAAAGAATTTTTTGATGCAGGCAAGCCTGTATACTGTATATATGTAGCGATCGGTCAGAAAGCATCTACTGTTGCAGGGGTTATGAAAACCCTGGCCGACAATGGTGCTATGGCATTTACAACAATTGTTTGTGCTTCTGCATCTGATCCGGCTCCATTACAATTCTATGCTCCGTTTGCGGGTGCGGCAATTGGTGAATTCTTCCGTGATACAGGTCGTCCGGCGCTGATCATCTACGATGATCTGTCTAAGCAGGCGGTTGCATACCGTGAGGTTTCATTGCTGTTGAGAAGACCACCAGGACGTGAAGCATATCCGGGTGACGTATTCTATCTGCACAGTCGTTTACTGGAAAGAGCTGCAAAAGTGATTGCCAATGATGATGTTGCCAGAAACATGAATGACTTGCCGGAATCTATCAGACATTTAGTAAAAGGTGGTGGATCATTAACTGCATTGCCAATTATTGAAACACAGGCCGGTGACGTATCTGCCTATATTCCTACCAACGTAATTTCTATTACCGACGGTCAGATTTTTCTGGAGGGTAACTTGTTCAACGCAGGTATCCGTCCGGCCATTAACGTAGGTATTTCTGTAAGCCGTGTTGGTGGTAATGCCCAGATCAAATCGATGAAGAAAGTGGCAGGTACACTTAAACTCGATCAGGCATTGTACCGGGAGCTGGAAGCATTCTCCAAATTTGGCGGAGACCTCGATGCTGCAACCAAGTCTGTAATTGACAAAGGTGCAAGAAACGTGGAGATCCTGAAGCAGTTGCAATATTCTCCGATGTCTGTTGAAAAGCAGGTTGCAATCATTTATCTGGGTACACTGGGATTACTGCGCGATGTTGCAGTAAGAAAAGTAAAAGAATTTGAAATTCATTTCTTAATGGAAATGGAAAACAAATTTCCGGATGTGCTGGCTGAATTCAAAAAAGGCAATTTGCCGGAAGATGGGTTAAAGAAAATGACCGATCTGGCAGCAGGCCTGGTTCCTCAGTACAAATAAATTTAGTGGATACTATATTCAATCCCGTTCTGAATTTCAGAACGGGATTTTTTTATTCTAAACAGGTTATACTTTAAGGAATGTTGGAGTGCGGATCGTTACTGCAGAACCCTTTGCCAGCATGGCACTGTGCGGAGGAGCGTTCAGGTAGGGAACAAATTCCTTTCCATAGATAGCAGCAATATCACAATTGTACTCATGATAGGTAACCGGATACACTTCCCATCTTGGATGTTCAACTCCGTATTCAACGGTAGTATTTTTATTCAGCTGGTTGTATCCCCAGAAATGTTCAAAAATGAATTCCGCCTCACTGCCTTCCGCAATAGGAGTAGGTCTGTTGAGTGCTTTTACTTTAAGATTATTCCACTGTTGCTGGTATTGCCATTCATAGTTCAGCTGCAGGTATTCATTTTCATTATGCAGCGTATGTTTCATGGGCATTGTTCTGTAATGCTCATTGTATAATCCGTTTGCCATCCAGGTGATCATGTGCTTGGGAACAATTTCACTGATAAAAGCAACCCCCCGTTTCCATTTTACTCCGTCGAATCGTTTAATATAAAACCGGAGATTCACTTCTTCGAAATTGGTATGAAATGGCCATTTGATGCCCAATACTTTTGTATCGTTGAATAAAAAACCAACCACACTCGCCAGCGCATGCCCTTCAAAAAGGTCTAATTCGGTGCCTTTGGGCAAGAAAGGAGTAAGTATTTCTGCAGGAATCCGGTAATTAAGCATCACGAGATACTCCCATTTGGCAGTTAAGAACGCTTTTTTTTGTTTCATAAAATGTTCATTATCAACATAGAATCGGATAAGATAGCTTAAAACGAGCTTAAATGCGGAATTTATTTATTGCGCAATATGGATTATAAAATAAACTAGTCTGATTTAAGAAAGTGTAATAAAGTTGAAAGAATGAATCAAGGTTTTTTTAAACTTCTTACGTGCTTTATTGTTATAATGAGTAATGCAGGATATTGTAAAAGTTTCTAATCTTACCAAGCAATTCGGTCAGCTCACTGCAGTGAATGATTTGTCTTTCACTGTTAAGCCCGGTGATGTATATGGCTTTCTTGGCCAGAATGGTGCCGGAAAAAGTACCAGCATCCGGATGATGCTTACGTTAATCACTCCAACCAGCGGACACATTGAATTGTTTGGATACGAATTAGCCACCCATCGTAAGGAAATCCTCCAACAGATCGGAGCGGTTATTGAAAAGCCCGATGTATATAAGTTTCTATCGGCCTACGAAAATCTGAAATTATTTGCCAAACTGAGCGGAATACGCCCAACGCATGCCTTGCTGATGGATCAGCTGGAAATGGTGGGCCTCGCCAACCGTGCACATGATACCGTAAAGACCTTCTCGCAGGGAATGAAGCAAAGACTGGGCATTGCGATAGCACTGGTACATGACCCCCAGCTGATCATGCTGGATGAACCTACCAATGGCCTGGATCCGCAGGGTATTGCAGATATCCGTAATCTGATTCTGATCCTCAGCAGGGAAAAAAAGAAAACGGTTATTGTTTCTTCTCACCTGCTCAATGAAATTGAACAGATCGCTACCAGAATTTTAATTATCGACAAAGGAAGTAAACTGGTGGAAGGCAATGCAGGAGAACTCTTCGACCCTACACAGACCATTCTGCAACTCAATACAACCAATAATGAAGCAGCGGTAAATTTGCTGAACAACAGCAGCTGGGCCTCTAAGCTCAGGCCTGTGCGGGATGGACAGATCATACTGCAGCTGGATAAGCAGGAAATCCCTGCGCTCAACAGAACACTGGTACAAATGAATATTGATGTGTTGTTGCTTCAGCCACGACATAATCTCGAAGACTATTTCTTACAAATAACAGCAGGTAAACAACATGTGGGTACATTTACAAATTGAGTTATACAAGATTTTTAAAAAGCCCAGAACTTATCTGGCCTTTGGTGCCATCACTGCATTGATAGGAGTGATACAACTGGGCCTGATGGTAGATGGAAAAGAGTATACTGATTTTGTAATGGCAGATTTTGCCAATCAGTTTTCGGTAGATGGTAAGATATTGAACGGTTATTTTATCTGCTATGTAATTCTGCAATTGCTGCTGGTACACGTGCCGCTTTTAATTGCACTGATTGCGGCAGATATGATTTCGGGTGAAGCCAATATGGGAACACTCCGTTTGCTTTTAACCAAGCCGCAGTCCCGCACCGCCATTGTAACTGCCAAGTTTCTGGCTTCTGTAATTTATACTTTGCTACTGCTGATATGGATTGCCGTCATGGGATTGTTTTTAAGCATGTGGCTTTTTGGAACAGATGATCTTTTTTTAATGAAGAGCAGCTATGTGGTTATTGTGAAAGAGTCTGATGTGTTCTGGCGGTATGCAGGTGCTTTTTGTTTTGCGGCACTGGCAATGGTTACTGTAGCTGCACTGGGTTTCTTTCTTTCATTCTTTGCAGAAAATTCAATTGGCCCGATAGTAGCAACCATGAGTGTGATCATTGTATTTACTATTTTAAGTACCATGAATATTCCCATCTTTAATGTTATCAAGCCTTACTTATTTACTACTCATATGATCACCTGGAAAGAATTCTTTGACTTTAAAGTCAATGATGCCAACGAGGCTATCATAGGAAGTATCCAGTACCCCGAAAAAATAATCCGTTCATCGGTTGTATTGCTGGTGCATATTGTGGGCTTTGCCGGAGCGGCTATTTTGTTGTTCAGAAAGAAGGATATACTCAGCTAGCAGTTGCTGCAGGAATGCAGAAAATGTGTAAATGATCCAAAAAATGAAAAAAAATATTTATAAAAGAACCGTATTAATTGTTGCAGGAATGATGTTTTCATTCAGCCTGTTACATGCACAGGATGTGAATGACCTGGTGAAGAAAGTGAAAGCTAAACTGGATCTGGTTAATGATTATACCGCCGAGGGCAAAATGAAAACGGATGTGGCTTTCATCAAAGCCCCGGTTGGCAGTGTGAAGGTTTTTTATAAAAAACCCAATCGCTTCCGGTTACAACGCAACGGGGGCATTTCTGTTTTACCCAAAGGAGGAGTAAGCATTAATATCGGCAATATGATCGTAACAGATGGTTTTGTAGCCATCGATGCCGGAATGGGTGAAGTGGGAAACACTAAAACAAGAATTATAAAACTACTTCCGGGTGGAGACAACAATGACATCATCTTGTCTACACTTTATATTGATGAGGCGAACCTGCTGATCAGAAAATCAGTTACCACTACCCGTGAAAATGGCACGTATGAGATGGAAATGATTTATGGGAAATTTGCTGCTTATGGTCTGCCAGACAAAGTCTTCTTTAGTTTTAATGCGAAAGATTATAAACTTCCAAAAGGCATCACTATGGAATTTGATGATGCAGAGAAATCGGTAAAGGACAAAATGAAAGGTAAAAAAGGAAGAGTAGAGATTACTTATTCTGCATACAGTATCAACCAGGGAATTGCGGATTCGGTGTTTAAATAATCAGAATACTTCAACACTCCAGGTACGGTTCATTTGTTCTCCCGGAAAAAGAATGCGCATGCCTTCTTTCTTTCTGATATCTCCACTCACATCTACACTGTCTGCAATGCCGCACCATGGCTCGATGCAAATAAAATCCGCATCCTTTGCACTCCAAAGACCCATGTAAGGGAATTTGTTGAACCCGAATTTAAATCCGTGTTTGGTTTTATCGCTGAGCAAAGAAATGCTGTTCGATTCAAGTTCTTTAAACACAAGTGCATCACCGTAAAACAAATTTTTGGTCAGGTTGATCCGGTTGTTGTTATGAAAAAAAGGGATGGGTTCTTCCTGTATCAGTCCATCTTTCGATAAAGGCCACTGGCCCGCCGATTCGGCCGAGTTGAAGCGTAAATAATAATCATTGAAGCTGGTACCTTCTACAAGGGGTACTTTAAAAGCAGGATGTGCTCCTACCGAAAAAAACATAGGCTTGATGTCTACATTAATGATCTGGTACGTGCAGCTCAGTACATTTTTTTTGAGCGTATAGGTAATATTAAAACGAAAAATAAACGGATACTGTTTGAGGGTGTCTTCGCTGGCATTTAAAGTAAAACTGATGCTGTCCTTTTTGTGTCCGTTTTGCGAAAACTCCATCTCTCTTGCAAAACCATGCCGGTTCATCTGAAACTCCGCCCCATTGTATGTATAGGTGTTGTTCTTTAATCCGCCTACAATCGGAAACAGCACCGGGCTTTTCTTTCCCCAGAAAACCGGGTTGCCGCTCCAGAGGTATTCAAGCCGGGTATCTTTATTATAAATATTATTCAGCTCTGCCCCTTTGGGGTTAACGGTGATGCTTAGATATTTATTTTCAAGTAGTATCATGATCTCCTATCCTTCATTTTCTTCGATCCGCTCATCCACTGCATTGGCAAAAATCCGAGCACTCATTTTCTTCAGCGGATTCTGGCGCATGTCTGCGTAACCAAATCGTTTGCTGATAATTTCGAGGCACTCAAATGTTGCTGCAAGAAAGGAACTGTGATCTGCTATTCCCTTACCTGCAATATCAAAAGCGGTGCCGTGATCCGGACTGGTTCTTACAACAGGCAATCCTGCTGTATAATTCACCCCTTCTCCAAAAGCCAGTGATTTAAAAGGAATCAAACCCTGGTCATGGTACATAGCGAGTACCGCATCAAACTTTTCATATTGACCTCTGGCAAAAAAAGCATCGGCGCTGTATGGTCCGAAAACCAACATACTGTTCCTGGCTTCTTTGATGGTAGGCTTAATGATTTCTTCTTCCTGTTTACCGATCAGCCCTTCGTCGCCTGCATGTGGGTTAAGGCCCAGCACGGCAATTTTTGGCTTGTCTACTCCAAAGTCTTTCTGCAAACTGCTGTTCATGATCCTCAGTTTACTCAATATGTTTTCGCGGGTAATGTGTTTGGATATATCTTCTACTGTAACGTGTTCGGTAACCAGACCAACCCGCATATTTTCTGCAACCAGCAACATCACCACATCAGACACATTAAAGAATGCCTTGAAATAAGGCGTATGGCCGCTGTAGTTAAACTCGTCGGATTGAATGTTTTTTTTATGGATAGGAGCTGTAACCAGACCTCTTATATGACCTTCTTTAAGTGCTTTTGTTGCTTCCTGAAGCGATAAAAGTGCATACTTGCCACCAGTTTCGTTCAACTGACCCGGCGTAATGGCAACATCTTCTTCCCAGACATTAAAAATATTTACCTGTTTGGGGTTGAGTTTGGTAAAATCCTTGATGCTGGTATAATTGAAGTTGGATTCCGGAAGGCTCTTTCTGTAAAAATTGAGGGTTTTATTGCTCGCAAACACAACTGGGGTACAAATATCCAGCAAACGGAGGTCCGAAAGGGTTTTGATAATCAGTTCCATTCCAATGCCATTCAGGTCTCCACAGCTGAAGCCAATTACCGGTTTTTGCGATTCGTTACTCATTGGTCTTAATTTAGAATGCTAAAATACTACTTTTGCAGCCATGCAATATACGCTCAAAAAATCGCTGGGTCAGCATTTCCTCACAGACGAAACGATCTGTAAGAAAATCCTCAATGCACTAAAGGAAGATCCTTTTGAGCAGTTACTCGAAGTTGGTCCTGGTGCAGGGGCACTTACCAAGTTTCTGTTCCCCTTAAAAAACATCAGCTTTAAAGCGGTTGAACTGGATAATGAAAAAGTGGTTTACCTCAAACACACTTACCCTATTCTGAATGATAAGATCATTGAGGGAAACATACTGGATATTCCTGCACCATTTGAAGGAGATTTTACCCTGTTGGGGAATTTCCCCTATAACATTTCTACCCAGATCGTTTTCAGGGTGTTGGAATGGAAGCAACAAGTGCCGGTGATGATTGGGATGTTTCAGAAAGAAGTAGCAGAAAGAATAGTTTCTAAACCGCATACCAAAGTGTATGGTATTTTGAGTGTGCTGGTACAGGCTTTTTATGAGGTAGACTATTTATTTGATGTGCCTCCTGAAAGTTTTAATCCTCCGCCCAAAGTAACCAGTGGTATGATCCGGCTGCGGAGAAAAGAAACTTTTGTTCCTATGAAAAGTGAAAGGGCTTTTTTTACGCTGGTTAAAGCGGCGTTCGGGCAAAGAAGAAAAATGTTGCGCAATCCCTTAAAACCTTTTTTTGATGCTGCTGTTTTACAGGAAAATATATTTACCAAAAGGGCAGAACAGTTAACGGTAGAAGATTTTGCTGCACTGACTTTCCGGATGGGAAATCAAAGCAAGGCACATGAAGAATAAAGTAATTATCACCGCAAAAGCGCATCCCTGGTTGCAGGAAACCCTTGAATTGAAAGGGTTTGAAGTAATCTATGCTCCGGCTGTTACTTATGCCGAACTCCTCAGTCTGGTGGCAGATGCTACAGGGCTGATTGTTACCACGCGCTTAAAAATAGATGCAACTATAATAGCAGCTGCCGTTCAGTTAAAATGGATTGGCCGGCTGGGAAGTGGCATGGAACTGATCGATGTAGCCTACGCTACCCAAAAAGGGATTCAATGTGAGAGCAGTCCGGAAGGAAACCGGAATGCAGTAGGAGAACATGCGCTTGGTTTACTGCTGGGCCTGATGAATAGAATCCATACAAGCTCTGCGGAGGTAAAAAACGGACTGTGGTTAAGAGACCAGAACAGGGCAGATGAGTTAAGTGGAAAGACTGTTGGAATTATTGGTTATGGAAATACAGGCAGTGCTTTTGCAAAACTGCTGGGTTCTTTTGATGTGATGGTACTGGCCCACGATAAGTATAAAACAGAATTTGCGGAAGGACATGTACGTGAGTCTGGTATAGAACAGATACAACGGTATGCTGATGTGGTGAGTGTTCATCTTCCGCTTACCGAAGAAACATTTCATTATGCCAATGCTTCCTTTTTTGGTGGACTCCAAAAGCAGCCTTATTTCCTGAATACCTGCAGGGGTAAGGTTACAGATACGGCGGCATTGATCGGGGCATTGCAATCCGGTACACTCCGTGGGGCAGGTATTGATGTGCTGGAAAATGAAAATCTGGCTGGGCATTCTACGGAAGAGCAGCAGCAGTTAGCTACCCTTTTAGCATTTCCCCGGGTACTGGTAACGCCTCATATTGCCGGCTACAGCCAGGAGGCTTTTCTGCGAATGGCGGAGGTTTTAGTGAAAAAACTAGGAATTTAACTGGATATTACCCCCGATTACATTAAATTTGTATCAATGCAACGCTTCAATCAAATGTGGCGTTGTATTTTTTTTACCATCCTTAATGCCAGTGTATGAGTGAACTTAATATGTACGTTACGCAGGAAACTTTCGATAAAATGCGTGTTGAACTGCAGAAGATGAAATCAATTGATCGTCCGGCAGCTTCTAAAGCTATTGGCGAAGCAAGAGAAAAAGGCGACCTGAAAGAAAATGCGGAGTATGATTCTGCCAAAGAAGCACAGGGCATGCTGGAGGCAAAGATCAAGCAGCTGGAAGGGGTAATTGCCAACGCAAAAATTGTAGATACCACTACCATCGATACCAGTAAGGTAACCATACTTACCAAAGTTACCATTACCAATATGGCCACTAAGAAAACAGTTACTTACCAGATTGTTGGTGAAAAAGAAGCTGATCTTAAACTGGGCAAAATTTCTGCCGGATCTCCGATCGGTAAAGGCCTGATGGGAAAAGTGAAGGGTGAAGTGGCTGAAATACAGGCGCCCAACGGTGTGATGAAATTCAGGGTAGAAGATATAACTGTATAACATGACCATTTTCTCCAAAATAATTGCTGGTGAAATTCCTTCTTATAAGATAGCGGAGAATGAAAATTTCTATGCCTTCCTCGATATTTTTCCGCTGGTAAAAGGGCATGTACTGGTTGTTCCGAAAACAGAAACTGATTGCTTTTTTGATCTGGAAAAAAATTACCTCGAAGAGATCCTTGTTTTTGCAAAACCCATTGCCAACGCCATTGAAAAAGCGTTTCCCTGCAACCGTTGCGGATTGAGTGTAATAGGGCTTGAAGTGCCTCACGCACATCTTCATCTGGTGCCTATCAACAGTGCGGATGATTTAAATTTTAACAAGCCCAAGCTCAAATTAACTGCAGAAGAACTGAAGGAAGTTCAACAGGCTATTCTGGAGCATCTTTAGCGGCCAGCCGGCTAGTGTAATTACAGCGGTCAGGGTAATTGCCGGCATACCGATAAACAACCTTCCTACACTTATTTTCGAGGCATCCTCAATGCTGAATTCTGGTTGGATTTTGTGCAATAAATGCGCCCCATCCGCCCTTTTTTCCTCCTGTTTTACTGCCCGGTTTGGCGCCGGATCCGGAAGCGGTACCGCTGGTTTGGTAATGATGGCACAAGGCTACCGATAATGCATCTGTTGCATCGTAGTACTTTGGCTTTTCAGTGATTTCTAGTATCGTTTGCAGCATTTTCCAAACCTGGTCCTTATCTGCGTTGCCGTTTCCTGTAATAGACTGTTTTACTTTTTTCGGCGCATATTCTGTAACCGGTAATTTTGCCTGCATGGCCGCTGCTATTGCAACACCCTGGGCCCTTCCCAGTTTAAGCATGCTCTGTACATTCTTTCCAAAAAACGGGGCCTCAATGGCAAAGCAGGTGGGTTTGTATTCCCTGATCAACTCAGCGATCCTGGAATGAATCATTTCGAGCCTTGCATAAATGTCTTTTTCTTTGGTAAGCTTCAGTACATCCATTGCCAGGATGGTTACCTTACCCTTACTTACTGCAAGCAGTGCGTAGCCCATTAATTGGGTACCCGGATCAATCCCCAGAATTACAGTATCATATTTCATTGGTACCGTGAAAATAAGCATTTATAAACTCTGTAAACGCCCTGTTCAATACTGACCTATCTTTGCACAAACGGTTTTCTTGAATAAGCGCCAGAAAAATATTCTAAACTATATAGTAGGACCAATACTCTTCATTTGGCTGTCTTATTCAATTCACAAACAAATTGAACACCAGACCGATGTTCAGCAGTCCTGGAACCTGATTCTTTCTGGTTTTCATCAGTCGAACAGCTGGAAATTATATGTTGTAATCGGGCTGATGCT
>CALPNW020000087.1 GCA_943325035.2 Sphingobacterium thalpophilum
GTATCCTTCATTACCACCAGCGCCTTCCAGACTTCCCCATTTTTTTACATCTACTTCCAGCGGAATATCCTGTTCATCCATGTAGGCAATGGCCATACATGTTTTAGACCCTGCTGAGCTTCCGGTAATAAAAATCTGCGTGGTATCAATTCCATAAATTCCGGCATACCTCCTGAAAAAACGGATAGCAGCTTTACCATCCTGCTGTGCCCGGTACATTGCCTCAAAATAATCTTTATTGGAATTGTCACTACCAACTCCAAGCCGGTAATCTATGGTAGCTGTTACATAGCCTTTTTTTGCGAAATTGTTGCATACCATCGAACTGTACGCTCCTGATCTGCTATTATTTTTAAAACCGCCGCCATGAATAAAAATCAGCAGCGGCCTCAGTTTCATGGTGTCTGACAAAGGCGGCCTGACAATGTCCAATATAAGTTTTTCGTTAATGCCTTTAATATTTAACGCCTGGCCGTATTGAATATTTTTGAGTGAATCTATTGAAGTGAAAATTTCGGACTGAAATCTTTTCTGTGCAGAAATCTGAAGGCCAATAATCAAAAAAACCAGCGTTGAATAAAATATTTTTCTTTTCATTATACAAACATTTTTTACTTCATTTTAGGTAACTTTTTCATCCGTGCCTAATTACTACTGCATTTCAAGAAACGGATTTTTATACTCCGCTATGCACATTAAATCCACCGTCAACAGCTATATCAGTTCCTGTTACAAATTTTGATGCATCACTTAATAACCATACCAATGCACCTGCTAATTCAACCGGAGATCCAAATCGTTTAAACGGTGTTTGTTGAATAATCAGATTGCCTCTATCCGATAAAGTGCCATCTGTATTGGTTAACAAGCCCCTGTTTTGCTCCGTTAAAAAGAAACCCGGCATAATGGAATTCATTCTGATAGTATCACCATACCGGTTAGCCATTTCAACCGCAAACCATTTTGTATAACAATCTATGGCAGCTTTACCCATACTATACCCCAAAACCCGTGAAAGAGCCCTTTTTGCACTAACGGAGGAGATGTTTACAACACTTCCATTTCCGGAAGCTGCAAGTGCCGGGCCAAACACCTGAACAGGTATTATTGTACCCCAGAGGTTTAGCACCATTGCATTTTTCATGCCATCAATATTCAAATCAAAAATATCCTTTGTGGGCAATAGTACCCCTTCCGGTACATTGCCACCCGCAGCATTAACCAGTCCGTCTATTTTACCGTATTTTTCCAGAATAAGTGTTCTTGCAGCAACCAGCTGTTCTTCGTTCAGCACATCAGCAAGAACATAAAATGCTTCCCCACCCAAAATTTCAATTTCCCGGACACGTTCTTCACATTTAATTTTATTCCTGCCAAGGATCACCACTTTACCACCTTCTGATGCAATTGCCTTTACAAATTCACCGCCGAGAATTCCAGTTCCCCCAGTTACAATTATTACTTTCCCTTTTAAGGAGAACATTCCCGGATTTTTCATTACTGATTATTTATTTTGCTGTTAGTCCTGTTATTTATCTGTTAGCCTTATTTTTTTTCTTGCACGTATATCTTCAGAAGAACTTCCTATTAAAATCTCAAAAATGCCCGGCTCTACCACCCAGTTCATTTTTTTATCCAGTAATTTTAAATCATCCGGCTTAATTAAAAACGACACCGTCTTTGTTTCTCCTGGATTTAAGGTTATTCTTTCGAAACCTCTTAGTTGGGATTCATAAACCGTTACACTGCTTACTTCGTCCTTAAAATACAACTGAACTACTTCGTCACCGGTATATTTACCAGTGTTGGTAATGTCAACAGTAACATGAATAGCATCACCAATTACAGGTTGGTTTTCTATGATATTTAAATTGGAATACTGAAACGTCGTGTAGCTTAAGCCAAACCCAAAAGGATAGAGTGCTCCATATACATTTGTTTTACCAAAACCATTAGGGCCATCACCAGGCTGACCGGCATGGGAAGCGGGTTTAAACGGAAAATTATATTCGAGCTGGCCAACTGATTTAGGAAAAGTGACCGGAAGTTTACCACCCGGATTGTACTCTCCAAAGATTGTTTCAGCTATTGCATCTCCTCCATCCACACCCGGAAACCATGCTTCTATAATGGAGGGGATATATTTATTGGCCCAGTTAATAGTAAGTGGCCGGCCATTGATCAATACCAGAACAATTGGCTTACCAGTTGCATATAGTTCCTTTAATAATGACAATTGCTTGCCGGGTAAGTCGAGAGATGTTCTGCTTCTGCTTTCGCCAACCAGGGTTTCTTCTTCTCCCAAAACTGCTACAATCACATCACTCATTTTCGCTTTTTCAACGGCATCATTGATATTTTCAATTTCACTTTTATTAAGTGCCTCCGGAAATATTTCACTTTCGGGCCAATTAGCATCAATGGTTTCACAACCTTTCGAATAAAATACTTCTGAGGTATTACCCAGGTAATTTTTTATTCCTTTTAAAACAGAAATGACCTTTACATTATTCGGGCCATACCGGCTCATTGAATGAAGTGTATCTGCAGCAAGTGGACCTGTAACTAATATTTTTTTAATGGAAGACCGGTTAAGGGGCAGCAGATTCTGTTGATTTTTCAATAAAACAAGTACCTCCCTGGATGCTTGCTTTGAAAATTTTACCGCATCTGAATTATGAACTATCTTATCTGCATCTTCTGCATTAACATAGGGCTGATCAAACAGGCCGAGTTTAAATTTTACCCGCAATACATCCGCAACTCTGTCATTAACAGTACCAATAGTAATTTTTTTGTCCGCTATCAGTTCCCGAACCGGTAAGATATATTTATCTGGTGCATCAAAGTTTGTTCTGACATTCAATCCTGCTTCAAGCGCCTGTCTGACCCCTTCTTTATAATCTTCTGCTACATGGTGCTTCGACGATATATATTCAACTGCTTCACTATCAGAAACCACATAGCCTTCAAATCCAAACTCTTTGCGCAAAAGCTGTGTGAGGAAATAATAACTGGAAGATACCGGTTCTCCATCCCAATCATTATAACTACTCATTACACCCAGTGGATGAGTTTCCTGAATTACTCTTCTGAACGGATACAGATACATTTGATGCAACTCCCTTGGAGATACATGTGGATCTGTTCTTGCGTTACCATCCCTGCCGCCTTTTGGAACACTGTAAACAGCATAATGCTTTAAAGTAGAACCTACCCCTGCAGATTGTACCCCTATAACCGTTTGTTTACCGAGCTCTGTAACCAGAAACGGATCTTCCCCGTAACATTCCACCACCCTACCCCACCGTGGATCTCTGGCCAGGTCTAAAATCGGAACATATATATTGGTGTAGCCCAAAGCCTTTGCTTCGCGTCCAACGATTTCACCGGCTTTAAGGAGTAATTTTTTATTCCAGGTACTTCCCATTGCAATGGGTGCAGGCAAGGCTGTTGCCCGGTCATGTGCCAGCCCGTGAATCCCTTCATTGGTAAAGTCTACAGGAATCCCTAACCGGGTTTCTTCTATAAACCATTTTTGTGTCTGATTAATCGCATCGGCATGCCTGCTGTGAGGGAAAGAAAGAGACGTGCTTGTTTGCTTCCTGAATGTAGTGTTATTAAGGTGTTCATCGATATTGGCAATACCGTCTTTCCATATTTTATTTTTCCATTGGCTTCCGGGTAAAGAGTCTTTCAGTACTCTCCCATATCCATACAAAGTAGCCAGTTGAGCCGTTTTCTCATCCACGGTCATTTGCTTTAACAAATC
This sequence comes from Sphingobacterium thalpophilum, assembly GCA_943325035.2. Classification (GTDB taxonomy): domain Bacteria; phylum Bacteroidota; class Bacteroidia; order Chitinophagales; family Chitinophagaceae; genus Sediminibacterium. The sequence continues at coordinate 3,773 of CALPNW020000087.1, forward strand.
AGCAACCCGTTTCTCGATTGGCTGTCTGGCATCTTCAAACAGATCTTTCCTGCCGTTCTTATTAAAATCAATCCAGCCTGTATGATAAATGCTACTCTGACTATTGACGGTCTCTGAGAATAAACTAAGAATTATCAACAGGGGAATTAAAGTCTTTTTCATTTTACTAAACTATCAAAATATTTACTGATCCGATATTTATTGTTATTCAGTTGCTCCATCCATACCGCCATTTTTTCATACACTTCATAATGCTTGGTCACCAGACCTTTATTGGCATCTTTGTTGGAAGGATCAGCAGATGGATCGTTAGGATCATTATCCTGGTACCTGAACCAATGCCAGCCCACACAATTTTTCGCTTTTAATAATTCCAGGCAAAAATTTTGATAATGAATGCCCCTGTCTGATTGCGATTTTACCAGCCATCCTGCACCGGATATATTTGCCATATCAGCATCCTCCCCCTTTGTGTAGAACTCTGTGATAAAAAACGGCTTGTCCGACCATTTACTCCAGTCAGCAATATGATTATTCTGTGGTTGCCAATAGCCATAATAATTGATCGAATTAACATCCACATAAGGTGCTGCTGCTTCGATGATATAATGGTTGTTTTTTGCGGATGAATGTAACCGGCTTCCGATAATGAGGTGATTAGGATCATAGCGCCTGATGTATTTAGAAACAGTCTCAAAATATTTTCCAGCAATCCATCCCATCAGTTGCTCCTTCTGGTCCTTTGTAACCGTTGTTGCATCAACCTGGTTGCGCTTCATTAATTCGATTGCAGCGATATAACATTTATTGGCTTTATCACTCAATGCAATAATCTCTTTAAACTCTGTTTGCATAAATGCAATTTCATTATCACTGAAGTGTCCTAATAAATTAGCATCATTCGACAGGCTTACCAATTTTTTACAAGCAGTATCGCAATAAACAGAAAAGTCATCATCCAGTATGAAAGCTACAGCAGGCTGGCCCTTTCGGGACGGATTATTTTTTACAGCTACTTTCATGTAGCCGCCTAACAAACTAAGCTGAGTAGTGTAGGCAAAGGGTGTATCTGATGTTTTATTGTAATTGGTAATTGCATCTACATCCGACCAGGAACCGGCTGTATTAAAACCAAGTTTCCGGGCAGTCCTGATTTCTGTACTGATCCATTTTTCTACTGATCCGCCAAATTTCAATTGAAATGAAGCTTCATTATCGGGAGATTTACCCTGTCTGATTCCATTGATAGCCGCTACGATGAACTCATACCCATCAGGGTCTATGATCATCCAGCGATGCTGATTTTTTTCAGTTCTGAAATAACCGGTAGCATTATACTTTACTGATTGATACCCACCATATCTGCTTTGCTTTTCAGCGTCAGCAGACTTAAACCCATCCAGCATGTCGATGGTATGGGAGCTGAATTTTTTCCAATCAGAATACTGGATATTTCTGGAACTGTCTCTGCTCCATATTTTTGCGGAAACCAAAACAGAATCTTTATAAAGAATGGGTTGGCCAGACAAGGACGAAGCAGATAAGAACGTCAGCCATAAAAATACAATTCTGTAGCGCATAATGAAATTGCTTAATAGCCCTTTTATAAAGAGGGTAGTAATGTTTACTACCCTCCCGTTTCTTAATACATTCTTATTTAATACCCGCTATTCTGAGGCATTATCTTACCGAGATTTGCATCGATCACGCTTTGAGGTATAGGTAAAATAGTATCTCTCAATACAATTCTGGTACCGGCGTATTTATTGTAAAGCTGAGTTCTGGCAAACCATGTACCGGTTCTAAGCAATGTGTATCTGCGGTGTTCTTCTGTGATTAACTCTCTTGAACGTTCATCCAGTATAAAATTAAGTGTTACCAATGCCGGAGTAATCGGAGCAGCACCAGCTCTGGCCCTTATAATGTTAATGGTAGCAGCCGCTCCGGTCAGATCATTTAAGCGGAACTGAGCTTCTGCAAGCAATAGATATGTATCTGCAAGACGGAGATAAATCTGGTCGTTAAAATTGGATGAATTCTGAACATCAGCTGTATCACCCGGAGCCCAATCCCATTTACGGATGCTAGGCCAGTTTGGCGCTGCTGTAGCATTGGGAGCTGGTTCGTCACAGTTAAAGCTCAACCGAACAGTATCAATTCCAAGTCTTCCACCTGTTGGTCCGGACGTATACCCGGGTAAGGCACAGGTAGCTACAGTATTGATATTTGCATTTGCAGGCAATGAAGCTGCATTATTCATTAAGTAGAATAAACGATAAGCAAAAGCAGAACCTCTCTGATCACCAGGACCGTAAAGCGACAAGGCAAATTTGGTAACTGCAAACCTACCCAGACCTCTGCCACCATATTCCTGTGAGAAGGTCAGCGGAGTTTTAGACGGAGTACCAACTTTAATATCGTTGTACCGGTTTACCCACCATCTTCTCATAATGTTAGCATCCCCGCCAGTTGAAAGATATTCATTCTGGATTACCCAAAGTGCTTCCCTGTTACCCTGACTTCTATTGGAGTTTTTATCCAGAAACATATCAGTAAAAGGAGTACCCGGCAATGCAGCATTGGTACCATAACGTGCAGTTGTTAAATTATAATTCGTATTCTGAGTAACTGCAAGCGCTTTATCCTTTGCTTTTTGAAATTCCCCGGTAGCAAGATAAAGTTCGGCAAGATAATGTGAGGCAACTACTTTACCTGCACGGCCTTCCACTACAGGCAGATCAGCCATGTTTTCCTCAGCATATAAAAGATCCGCTTCCATGGCTTTTCTTACTACAGCAACAGGTGATCTTTCCCAGTCAGTCTTGATGGAACTTCCTTTGGATTCTGTTAAACTCAGAGGAACATCCCCATATAAATAAGTAAGGTGCCTGTAAGCCCATGCCCTGATTAATTTTGCCTCACCCACAATTTGTTTTTTGTCTTTATCACTCCAGGAAATAGCTGAATTTTCGGAACGATCTATGATTGTATTGGCACCATTTACAATTTTATACAACCATTCCCAGACTCTTCTGACATAACCATCAGCTGAATTCAGTTTAACGCCAAAATCATTAAAGACCTGTTCCGGTGCATTTCCGGCTGGTCTTAAGCTATAGGCATTATCTACACCAACCATTGCTGCAGTGATGGCCATATCGTTGGAAGTTCCATTAATCCCTTTCCTTTCCTCCCTCCACTGACTGTAAAGCCCATAGAGGCCCGATTCAAATCCCTGCTTATTTACATACAGATTGTCCGGAGCAATTATAGCCAGAGGTTTTTCTTCAAGGAATGTTTTATTACAGGCAGACCCACTGATCATTAAAATAAGGGATAGTGCTGCTATTATATTTTTGTTCATAAAATAAAATTTATATTATTCTCTATAAAGTGATTGTTAAACCAAATACAATTTCTTTTTGCAGGGGAAGTCCATATTGATTGGTTAATTCCGGATCCAAAGCAGTGAATTTTGTAAATGTTGCCAGATTTCTGCCTGTCACATACACTTTACAGGAATTGATCTTTGCCCGCTTCAGAATTTCTGAAGGAACATCATAGGATATCGAAACATCTTTTAACCTTACGAAGGCAGCGTTCTCATAAAAGTTCACCCCAAATGAATTGGCATTCGCATCATTGGCAAAATGAGTTCCGGCAGGATTAGTGGCAGACCACCAGTCTTTAAGGGTTGTATTTCTTCTGGTATCTGTAAATACATTATCATCTTCAAATGGATTTCGCCTTGTTACACCAGTTTGACCATGAATAAATATCATCAGAGAAAAACGTTTGTATTTAAACGTATTGGTCATACCCCAGATAAAATTGGGATCTTCTCTTCCAATGATGGTTCTGTCATTGGCGTTGATTAAAGTATCGCCATTCACATTTTTTATGCGAACCCAACCTGGTTTTGCTGTTTTTTGAACAGACTCATCTACTTCTTTCTGAGATTTAAATACTCCATCGTTTTGTAAACCAAAAATCACATTAATGGGTTGGCCGATGAACCAGCCATTGGCAATGTCATCCTTACCATCTCCATACAGATCTACAATTTTGTTTTTATTAGCAGACATATTCAGATTGGTTGTCCAGTTAAAATCTTTGGTCTGAATATTAACAGTAGTAATACCAAGTTCTATTCCTGAGTTGGCCGTCTTTCCAATGTTTTGAAGAATTCGGGTAAAGCCCTGAACAGAAGAGATTGCTCTGTTCAGTAACAGATCACTGGTATTGGCAGAATAATAATCAAGTGAACCGCGTATCCGGTTTTTAATCAGTCCGAAATCCAACCCGATTGATAATGATTTTGTTGATTCCCATCCAAGTTGTTCATTGGCCAGGGTATTGGAAGTGTATCCGGGCAAAACGGTAGAACCCGTAACATAAGGGAAGCTTGCCAACTTGGCAAGTGAACTATAGGATGATACGGCCTGATTGCCATTAAGACCATAGGATGCCCTCAATTTAAGATTGGTGATAGCGGTTACGTTTTTCATAAAAGATTCCCTGTCAATATTCCATGCCAGAGCAACTGATGGAAAAACACCATATTTTTTATCCGCACCAAATCCGGAATAGCCATCTCTTCTGGCTGTTACAGTCAGCAAATATTTACCATCATAGCCATAATTCAATCTACCCATCTGAGAAAGCAGATTTTGTTTGAAATTAGTGGAACTGGGTGTTAACAAAGCAGCCGACGCCATTTGATAGTTGGTGAGTACATCATTGGGGAAACTCTGACCGTCTAACTGGTCTCTGTCAAACTCATTACTTTGGCTACTATAAAGCGCAGTAAAATTGATGGTATGCTTGCCAAATTCTCTGGCATAGTTGAGAATATTTTCAACCGTCATGTTTCTTGTAAAAGCATTATAATTTGTTGCAAATCCGTTACTCTCAAAACCCAGTGCTACATTTCTGCCCCAATATGTTTTTCGCAAAGTACTTTCATATTCTATCCCAGTATTTAATTTATAAGAAAGTCCTTTGATAAAAGGCAGATCAACCTTTACACTGTTTGTTGTAAAAATACGATACGAATTGTCGCTGTTATTCACCAGTAAATTCGACAGCGGATTTCTTGCCGGAGGATAATCAGCATAGGCATATAAAGCAAGGCTGCCATTTGCATTGTACGGATCGGTTAAAGGATTGAAAAAATTAGCTCCACCTCCTGTATTTCTTGAATCAGTAAATTCAACCGGTAATCCATCCCTGTTTTGCAGGGAAAACTGTGTACTGGATGCTACTGTAAGCCAGGGAGTAACCCTGATTTCCAGATTAGGTCTCAGAGAATACCTTTTAAAACGATCGTTTATTGCTACTCCATTAACATCTAAAAAAGTACCGCCCATATAAAATGAAACCTTGTCCGATCCTCCCGCAATAGAAATAGAGTGCTGAGATTTTGTACCTTTTTGTGTAGAAAGATCATACCAATCAACGGACTTACCTGCATCATAAATAGCCTGTTCACCTGCCGATATCAGATTAGGTGCATTAAGCCTGGTCTTTTTAAAATTATAAAATTCACTGCCAGTTAGCAACTGAGGCTTATTGATAATGGTTTGTGTTCCAATAAAACCATCATAGGTGATATTTAATTTGCCTTTTTTTCCCTGCTTGCTGGTAACAATAATCACTCCATTTGAGCCCCTTGATCCATAAATTGCCGCCGCAGATGCATCTTTCAATACTTCAATTGATTCAACGTCATTTGGATTGAGTTCAGATATTCCGCCGTCAAATGGAATTCCGTCCCAGATAATCAATGGCCCGTTGCTCGCGCTGATTGATTTCCTGCCACGGATAACTATAGACACATCATTTCCCTCTGCCCCACCACCATTCGTATTAATCTGAATACCCGGAATTGCTCCCTGCAGCGCCTGGGCAATATTCGTATTGGGTAATTGTTGCAACCGCTCTTTAGACAAAGAAGAAACAGCACCAGTAACATCCCGTTTTTTCTGTGTCCCATATCCTACAACTACCACTTCATTTAGGTTTTTGGTCTCTTCAGACAGCGTGATCAATAAATCAGTAGCAGTACCAACTGCTACCTCTTTGGTTTCGAAGCCCTCATAGGAGACTATTAAAGTATTACCCAATTTAGGATTCAGGGAAATTGTGAACGCTCCCGTCTCATTTGTTTTGGCAGCTGTTTTTGAATTCTTCAATTGAATAGTTGCACCAGACAATGGAGCGTTATCAGAAGACAGCACTTTACCGCTGATTGTAACTGATTGAGCAACAAGGCTTAAATGGGAGACCAACAGAAAGAAACAAAAGAATAGATTCTTTTTTAGCATGGCAATCGAGTTTTGTTTTTTAAATGCAAAATTTACAAGCCCCATGAAACTCTACAATAAAACAGCGGAAATGGCATTTATCTCCATCTTTATTTACTACAACGTTTTCGCCAGTTTTCGAAGATTTGGTGATTTTCATATCCTCAGACAGTCTAAAAAACCGAAAATATGGAGCCCTCTATGTAAAGGAAATATTGTTTTTGTATCTACGGCTTCCTTTCCCTACTATCATTTTAAAAAAAAATCTGTAACATAGTAATTATTTTAGCCCTATATAAATCAATTAAAATCAAACGAAGGATTATAAAATGGGTAGCCAAATTGGCTCCATCTAAAAAATTCAAGGCTAAAAATGGTCATTTTGGATAAAAAAGCCGTTTAAACATACTCTGAGAAACTAATATTTTGCCCGTAAGCATACTGCTTATACATTTGCAACCTGCAAGGGGGGTTAGCTCAGTTGGCTAGAGCGCTTGCATGGCATGCAAGAGGTCGTCGGTTCGACCCCGATACTCTCCACTCAATACAAAAAAGGTTTCAATCAAAATTGAAGCCTTTTTTTATGATTTTGTTTAAAAATTGCACTTATCTGTTGAACTCAGCAACAAAACAAATTACAAAAGCTAAAATAAAGAATTATAAGTGGGTGTCTCGTCCTGGGAAAACCTTACATTTTAAAAATTAATCCTGGTATTACTTTACAGTGGTATTTCTTAATCCTGGATTTTGTTTATAATAAAAGATAGCCAATATAATAAACTGTCAAGTTAAACATTGGCTATTTTTTAATCCTTTATACAACGAACAGGCAATCCATATTGAAAAAAGTTCTTCTTATCTGTCCCAGATGTAGCTGATAGGTATAATGATTTTTCCCAAAGATAAAAATAACGGAGATAAGACTCATTAGGCTCTTTTCTTAACCACCATTGTGTACAGGGAAATAAGCCGGAGACTTCATAATGCACAGATGATTTTTGGACAATTCCATTGACACCCTTTTCACCATGTAATTTGCCAACAACCTGGATTCCAGTAATAGGCATAGCGTTAAATCCACTTTCGTTTGTTCCATCACCCCAACCTATGGTTCTTAATAGTAGTCCGGCATTTGTACTTTTGAAAGGAATGAA
>CALPNW020000088.1 GCA_943325035.2 Sphingobacterium thalpophilum
AAAGATATCTCCGTTGCTTATGCCGTTCCTGAAAATGTACAGCAGATCCTCACCAAAGCCTGTAATGATTGTCACAGCAACACAACCGTATACCCATGGTACGCCAATGTGCAGCCCCTGACACTCTGGATCGACGATCATGTTAAAGACGGCAAAAGGCATTTGAATTTTAATGAGTTTGCAGGTTACCGTATTGCAAAACAGTATAAGAAACTCGAAGAATGTATGGATGAGGTGAAAGAGGGTGAAATGCCGCTGGAGTCTTATACGCTTATACATAGCAATGCCAAACTTACTGCCGACGAAAAGGAAGCGATCTACAACTGGTGCACTTCAGTTAGAGACACCATTAAAGCTCGCTATCCGGCAGATAGCCTGATTATTAAAAAGAAAGGCCAGGAAGAAAAGAGAGTTCAGGAAGAAGGGAAAGTAGAGGCAAACGAAAAGCAGTAGTTCATTGGACCCAATTAAAAAAATCGCTTCTGTTCTTTTAGCAGGTATTTACTTAATGCCTGTGCTGATGCTGCTTGCATTTCAGCTGGGTAAATCTGTGAACCGTTCTCAGATAAAAGAATCGATGGAACATTCCAGACTCGAAAAAAAACTGCTTTCCCGGAACCAGATCCATTGGGTGAAAGAAGGCCGTGAGTTGATCATTGACGGCAAAATGTTCGACGTTCATTCTATTAAACAGCTTCCCGGTGGAACCTATGAAATATATGGGTTATCGGATGAAAAAGAAAACCAGCTCAATAAAGAGGTAGAACGGTTGTTGCATAAAAATAAAGGGCTTCAGTCGGTGCTGGTAAAGATCCTTTCCTTACAGGTTGCCACTATTTCTATTGATACTTATACTGCAATCTCCATTCCTGTGCCTGCTCCTGATTTTATTACGGGCTATTGCAGTAAGCTCTGGTCAATGGCAGGCGATGTGATTACTCCTCCACCCCGGGCCGGAGCTCTCGTATAAGAAATTAAAAATATTATTGAAATACCAGCTCAGGGTGTTGATTCAATTCAGCGTTCTGTTTGTTAATTAAATCTGTTTAATGAGAAAATCTCTTTTAACCGGGATGCTTCTGTTTGCATGCCTTAACTGGCTGCAGGCACAGGAGTCTGCCGACACAATTACGGGTAATCCTCATTCCCTGAATGAAGTAATCGTATACGCCAATAAATTTGCGGAAAAATTTAAACGCGTAGCACAAACTGTTGATGTGCTTAAAACAAAGGAACAGTTAACCTATCAGCAAAATACAGCAGATGTACTGATCAATTCAGGGAAAATATTTGTTCAAAAAAGCCAACAGGGTGGCGGAAGTCCCGTTATCAGAGGGTTTGAGGCCAGCCGGATCTTAATGATGGTAGATGGGGTTAGAATGAACAACGCTATTTACCGTGCCGGACATCTGCAGAATATTATTGCAGTAGACAATATGGTACTGGAACGTGTTGAAGTAATTTATGGTCCTTCCTCTACCCTTTACGGAAGTGATGCGTTGGGTGGTGTGGTCAATTTGTACACCAAAACGCCGTTACTGTCCGATAGCGGAAAAACACGCGTCAGCGGCAGTTCCACACTACGCTATTCCAGTGCAACCCAAGAGCAGAGAGGCAATATTCAACTGAATATTGGCGGGAAAAAATGGGCATCGCTCAGTTCAGTTACCTACGGTTCCTTTGGAGACATGATACAGGGAAAAAATCGTGCAGATGCGTATCCTTTATTTGGCAAAAAGGATTTCATGGTGCAGCGCTCCGGAAATACGGATGTTGTTGTAGCTAATCCTGATGCGGAAAAACAAAACCCTTCGGGATATCAACAGATAGATGTGACCCAGAAATTTCTTTTCAGGGCCAGTGATAAAATTCAGCACCTGTTCAATTTTCAGTTTTCCAATTCCAGTGACATTCCGAGATATGACCGGCTGACCGAAAAAACGGCTGCCAATGTACCCGTTTATGCAGAATGGTATTACGGGCCACAGATGAGAAATATGGCGGCTTACCAGTTTTTTGCAACAAAGCAGGCCGGATTTTTTCAGGACCTGAAGGTGAATGTAAGTTACCAGGATGTGGCGGAGAGCAGGATCAGCAGAAGATTTCAGAACAGCAATAAGGATTATCGCTGGGAAAGGGTATCTGTTTTTGGCGTTAATTTCGATGCTAAGCATTACAGCAATAAAAATGAATTGCATATTGGCGCAGAAAGCTATACCGATTTTGTGCAATCAACTGCGGAGCGGGTTAATATCATTAGCGGTGTAAAATCGCGCATTACTACCCGTTATGCAGACGGACCAACTACAATGGGTTCTCATGCTTTGTATGCACAGCATACTTATAAAATGAATGAACATTTCACCATTAATGACGGGCTTCGGGTTAGTCTGGTACAAATGGATGCAAGGTTTGTTGATACAGCCCTGACCAAATTCCCCTTTACAAGAGCACGGCAAAGTAATAAGGCCATTACCGGAAATCTGGGAATTGTATACGCCAGTTCAACCAACCTGCGGGCTGCATTTGTACTGAGCAGTGGGTTCCGATCGCCCAATGTAGATGATCTGTCTAAGGTATTTGATTCCAGAACAGGAATGGTGGTAGTTCCCAATACCAACCTTAAGCCGGAATATACCTACAATGCGGAGTTCAACATCAACCGCTATGGTAAAGTATTTAATTACGGCGCAGCTGTTTTTTATACATTGTTTCGGAATGCGTTGGTGCTCGATAAATCCAGTTTCAACGGGCAAGACAGTATTTTTTACAGTGGGGTAAAAAGTGCAGTATATGCTTTACAGAATAAGGCAAAAGCTTCATTGTACGGAATCAGCGTAAACGCTTCCTATAACTTTTCTAAAGGAACATCTGTAGATGGCGTGGTGACCTATACCAAAGGAACTTTTAAAGATGAGCAGAACGGAAATATCCCACTCGATCATGTTCCTCCCGTATATGGCCGGTTTTCACTGAAACATGTTGCCGCTGGCTGGAATGCTGAATTTTATGTACTTTTCAACGGATGGAAGCGGATTGCAGATTACAATCCCAATGGGGAGGACAACCAGATCTACGCAACTCCCGAAGGAATGCCGTCTTGGGTTACCTGTAATCTACGTGCGGGGGCTAGTATCAATAAAAAACTTTCCTTTCAGTTACTGGCAGAAAATCTGGCCGACAGAAATTACCGCTATTTTGCCAGCGGAATTTCTGCAGCCGGAAGAAATTTCTCTTTAACGTTAAGAGCTGCTTTTTAGTTATTTTGATGATTAATGCAGATAGCGCCCGCAGGAATTGTTTCCTGTGGGCGCTTTTGTTTACTTTGCAGGATGGAAATCAAAAAAGCGGAATACGTGATTTCGAATGCAGACTACCAGGAATGTCCAAAAGGCGACAGAGCTGAATATGCATTTATAGGAAGAAGTAACGTGGGCAAATCGTCTCTGATCAATATGCTGTGCCGGAACAACAAACTGGCAAAAACCTCATCAGCACCCGGAAAAACACAGTTAATCAATCATTTTGACATAGAAAGTACTGCCCGTAACAAAAAAGGCGCCGATAAATGGTACCTGGTAGATTTACCCGGATATGGATTTGCAAAAGTGGCACAGTCCAGCAGGAGAAGATGGGAGCAGATGATTGAAAATTACCTGAGAAAGCGGGAGAATCTGGTCAATGTTTTTGTGCTGATAGACAGCAGGCATAAACCCCAGAAATTAGACCTTGAATTCATCGGACAGCTGGATTTATGGGAAGTTCCGTTTACACTGGTATTCACAAAAACAGATAAGGAAAAACCCGCAGTTGTTGCCGCCAACATCAAGGCATTTTTTGACATACTCAGGGAAACCTGGCAATTTCTGCCGCAACATTTTGTGACCAGTGCAGAAAAAAAAGAGGGAAGGGATGAAATCCTTTCTTTTATAGAAATGAAAAATGAATCAGTGGCTTAGCAGCGTTTCAATAGCTTTCACTTTTAACAGGCATTCCTCATACTCATCTTCAGGGTTAGAATAAAAAGTAATTCCACTGCCAGCCATATAGCTCAGGTATTGAGTAGAGGAATTGTAGAGAAGGCTTCTGATCACTACATTGAAATCGAACTCCTGCTGCGGGCTGATATAGCCTACCGCACCGGAGAATAATCCGCGTGGGGAAATTTCATATTGACTGATCAGATCCATCACCCTTTTTTTAGGAGCTCCCGTCATACTGCCCATTGGAAATGTAGCATGGATGATTTCTGAGAACGGGGTGTTTTCCTTTAGTGTGCCCGTAATCGTAGAGATCATCTGGTGAACCTGGGGGAATGTATAAATACCGAAAAGCTCTTCTACCACTACGGATCCTTCCTTACAGATTTTACTTAAATCATTTCTAACCAGATCTACTACCATTACATTTTCACTTCTTTCTTTACTGCTCTCTCTCAACTTTTTTTTCAGCAATGCATCTGATCCGGGATCTGCTATATCCCTTTTACAAGTGCCTTTGATCGGCTGAGATATAAGTTGGTTGGCTTTTCGTTGGAGAAATCTCTCAGGACTCGCGCAAAGCAGGTGAGATTCTGCTTGTTTATAGTAAGCCGAAAATGGATTAGGAGATATTTTTGAAAGTTCTTGATATAACCGAAGCGGGTTGATGGGCGCGTTTTCGGAGAAGAATTCCTGGCAGAAATTTATTTCGTAGCAGTCGCCTCTTTGTATATGCTTCAGTAATTGGGTAATGATTTCTATGTATTCTTTTTTACTGATTCTTGGTAAAACAGGAACAGCAATGGATGGATGTTCCTTAAGGGCAGTTGTTTTCAGAATTTCCTGAAAAACAGACTGGGCAGAATGTACCGTTTCTATTACCAGTTCATTGCCGGAAAGCCTCAAGACTGTTTCAGGCTGAAAAAAATGAACAGGGTTGAATCCTATCGGATTGTTCTGGTCATCATAGCACAGGTGCCCGAATAACCAATCCGGGTTGTTGTTATAGAACGAATCTATGGCCGTGAGTGCGCCGCTACCTGTGAAAGATTGTAAGGAGCCTGCTGCGGCAATGCATTCTTCGCTTTTATGAGAGCATTCATACTGGTGGCTATCCAGAAAAGAACAGCTGCTGTATTGGTTTACCCAGTTTAGCAGCTGTTCTTTTATAGCAAAGTGGCCGGTTATATTAAAACTGCCTCTGTCTCTTTTCAAATTTTGGAGGTAGTTTAAAAATCATCGTCTTCGTCGTCGTCAAAGCCATCGCTCTTGTCGTTGAAAAGATCAAATTCTTTGAAGTCTTCGTCTAATTTAAAGTCGTCCTCTTCTTCTTTTTTCTTTCCGCCTACTGCTTTCTTGCCCTTACTTTTAGGAATATCAAATTCGTCGAAGTCCGGATCCCAGCTTTCTGCTTCCTCTTCGGTTTTTTCCCAATCATCATCTACTTCAGTATCGTCTGCATCATCTTCGTCGTCGTCATCCGACTTTTTAGATGCTGCTTTTACACTGCTTTTTTTAGATGGAGTTGTTTCAACTTCATCATCTGAATCATCTTCTTCATCATCAAGCGGTTTTTTGCTTTTTGAAGAAGGCTTCACTTCGGCATTTTTTGCCGGAACCTTTGGGGTGGATTTTTGATCCTTATCAGACTTCGCTGCCATATTTCTAATAAGATTAGATGCGTAAATTTTGCACGCAAAATATTATTAACCAAAAAAAGTTTTCAATAGCAAATTAAATGCCAATTATATTATAATGTTACAATCTGATCTCTGCCCGGCCCATTAGAAACAAATTTAACAGGAACGCCTACGTATTCATTGATAAAATTAATATAGGTATTCATGTCGGCAGGTAATTCTGACGCTTTCTTCATTTGTGTGGTATCTATATCCCAGCCTTTGAATGATTGAAGAACAGGGTCTATTTTTACCCTCGACATTTGAAAAGGAACTTGTTTGGTTTCTTTTCCGTTGATATTGTAGGCAGTACATACCTGAAGGTCTTTGAAAGTATCCAGCACATCTGCCTTTGTCATCACAACCTGTGTTACACCATTGATCATGCAGGTATATTTAAGCGCAACCAGGTCTATCCAGCCACAACGTCTTGGTCTTCCTGTAGTTGCACCAAATTCGCTACCGATTCTTCTAAGTTCTTCTCCTGTTGCATCTTCCAGTTCTGTAGGGAAAGGGCCGCTTCCTACACGGGTGCAATAGGCTTTGGTAACTCCCATTACCTCGTTGATCCTTTTAGGAGAAACGCCGAGACCGGTACAAACTCCTGCAGATATAGTATTGGAAGAGGTAACAAACGGGAAGGTACCGAAATCGATATCTAGCATACTGCCCTGAGCGCCTTCTGCCAGTATTTTTTTACCATTGCTGATTGCATCGTTTACGAAGTATTCGCAATTAATTACATTCAGTGTCTTCAAAAATTCCAGTGCTTCAAAAAATTCTTCTTCCCAGGCAGAAATGTCTTCAATAAAATGAAAATTATCGAGCAGTTTCTGGTGTTTTAAACGGAGTTTAATGTATTGGCTGGTAAAATTTTTGTCTAAAAGATCTCCCACACGTAACGCATTTCTTCCGGTTTTATCCATATAAGCCGGTCCTATGCCCTTAAGGGTAGAGCCGATCTTGCTTTCGCCTTTTGAAAGTTCAGATGCTTTATCGAGCGCACGGTGAGTAGGAATAATAATATTGGTTCTCTCCGAAATGAAGAGGTTTTTTTTCACATCAATTCCCTGAGCCGCAACCATATCGCATTCTCTTTTCAGGGTTACCGGATCAAGTACTACACCACCACCGATGATGTTCACTTTGTCCTGATGAAAAATTCCGGAAGGGATCTGGTGCAATACCATTTTCTTTCCTTCTACATACAATGTATGACCAGCGTTTGGCCCACCCTGAAAACGGGCTACTACATCATAATTTGGTGCAAAATAGTCTACTATTTTACCCTTTCCTTCATCACCCCATTGTAAACCTAAAAGTACGTCCACCATATCATTCGTTCTAAGTGGCAAAAATAGTACAAGCGATTGCCAATGCCTAATTATTTGTTGCTCATTATGCGGAACATTACCGATAGTTTATTATTCTAGGAAAAACTGTGTATAAGTTAAAGCGCCGGAGTATTGATTATTGAAATCGATACATCATTTAACTCTCTGTTTCAAAACGGTCTACGGTTTGAATTCCTTTCAATGATTTCAATCTCAATACAAGCTCTTCCAGTTCCTCCTTGTCGTGCACAAACACTTTAATGGTTCCCTGAAATAATCCTTCTTTGGAGTCAATACTTAAACCGGCAATATTAATGCGGAGGTCTCCGCTGATTACATTCGTTATTTTGTTAATAACGCCCACATCATCCAGTCCTACAATTTTCAGGCCTGTGAGGAAAGAGATCTCCTTGTTCTTGGCCCATTTGGTTTTAACCACCCGATGGCCGTAATTGGCCAGTAACTGTGTTGCATTGGGGCAGGTAGTGCGGTGTATGATCAATCCCTTTCCGGTACTTACAAAACCAAATACATCATCACCCGGAATCGGATGACAGCATTTTGCCAGTGAGTACATGATCTTATCACTGCTTTCTCCAAAAATGATGAGTTCGGAATCTTTTTTATCGTACTGTTTGCCCGATGGGTCTGTCTGGGGTTCTACCGGAACCGGCTTTGGCCTTGGGATTTCTATTTTGTCTCCCAAAACCTGAAAATCTTTCAGCTCTCTCAGGTCAATGTACTTGGTGGCAATCCGGTAATGGAGGTCCAGCGAAGAAGTGAGTTTGTAAAAATGAACCAGCTCTTCTATATTATGATGGCTATAGGCAGCACCCATGCCTTCCAGCTTGCGCTGAAGGATGTATTTGCCGTCTTCTGCAATATGTCTTTTTTCTTCCCGCAGGGAATCCTTGATCTTGTTTTTTGCTTTTGCAGTTACTACCAGATTCAGCCAGTCTTCGGATGGTTTCTGCTTATTACTGGTGATGATTTCTATCTGATCGCCACTTCTTAATTTATGACCAATCGGTACCAGTTTATGGTGCACTTTGGCACCGATACATTTTGTGCCGATTGCAGAGTGGATAGAAAATGCAAAATCCAGTGCGGTACTGCCTGTTGGCAGCATTTTAACCTCTCCCTTTGGGGTGTATACATAGATTTCCTCGGCCAGAAAAGACGTTTTAAAATCCTGCAGAAAATCTACACCATCTGTATCCGGCCCGCTGAGTACTTCGCGGATCTGTCCAAACCATTTGTCGAAACGGTCTTCCTCATTATTTTCTTCCTTGTATTTATAGTGAGCGGCTAAACCCTTTTCAGCAATTTCATTCATCCGTTTGGTGCGGATCTGCACTTCTACCCATTTGCCCTGTGGCCCCATCACGGTAGTATGCAGCGCTTCATATCCATTGCTTTTAGGATTGCTCAGCCAGTCGCGCAAACGCTCCGGTGCAGGATTGTATTCATCTGTTACCATCGAATACACTTTCCAGCAATCTTCTTTTTCTTTTTCAGGAGGAGAGTTCAGAATAACACGGATGGCAAACAGGTCATACACTTCTTCAAAGGCAACCGCTTTCTTTTTGATCTTGTTCCAGATAGAGTGGATGCTTTTTGGACGTCCATAGATTTCAAAATCAAAACTGCCGGCCAGCAGTTTATCTTTAATAGGCCGGATAAACTCATTAATATAGCGGGTCCGCTCTCTTTTGGTCTCTGATAATTTTTTAGCGATCTCGCGGTAAGCATCCGGCTCCATGTATTTCATGGAGAGATCTTCCAGTTCGGTTTTGATGGCGTAAAGGCCCATCCGGTGTGCAAGTGGTGCGTATACCCAAACCGTTTCAGACGCAATCTTCAGTTGCTTCTCCCGTTTCATATGATCCAGGGTTCGCATATTGTGAAGCCGGTCGGCCAGCTTGATTAATATGACCCGCGGGTCGTCGGTAAGTGTAAGCAGGATTTTTTTGAAATTCTCGGCCTGCTGGCTGGTATTGGTATCTATTACGCTGGAAATTTTGGTGAGACCATCCACGATTTTTGCAATCTCAATCCCAAATTCCAATTCTACGTCTTCCAGTGAAATATCGGTGTCTTCTACCGTGTCGTGCAATAAGGCGCAGATGGTACTTCTTACACCCAGACCAATTTCTTCTACACAAATCATTGCAACGGCCAGGGGATGAATGATATAGGGCTCGCCACTTTTACGACGCATGGTTTTATGTGCGTTGGCAGCCATTTCAAAAGACAGCCTCACCAGTTCCTTGTCCCCTTTTTTGAGTTTGGGACGAAGGCTTTTCAGCAGGGCACGGTAATGCCTGACAATCTCTTTTTTTTCCTGCTCTTCGTTGAGGGTATACTTTACCGCAGCAGGCTCAGCATTCGGTACTTGCACATCATCCATACTCTACGAAGTTACGGAAACCTGATTACTCTGTAACCCACCTTTTGGCAGCTTTCGGGCAAGGGGACGGCCCTATGGATTTTTAAAATATTCCACTGGCAAACAGGGCATCCGGTTGTTTTATATGCAGCAACGGTAATTTGCAGAATAATACCTTTCTCCCTTTTTAATTCTGGTTACATTTGTTGCCAATTATGAGCGCCCCGGAAAAAAAGAAAATTGTTGATTTTAGTTTGCTGAGAAGAATATTCGCTTTTGTAAAACCATATAAAAAATATTTTTACTGGAGTCTTTTTCTGGCGGTATTTATGGCGCTCGCGTCGCCTGTAAGACCCTACCTGATTCAGTTAACGGTAAATACGGCCATCGGAAAAACAACATTGGTTCCGGGCTGGGTTGTTACTGTTTTATTTGGAACGGACCTTTCTGATATCACCCGGTTCATCATTGCCGTTACCTTATTTCAGGTTGCTTTTTTATTTGTTGAAACCAGCATCCGGTTTTTATTCTCCTTTATCACCGCGTGGATGGGACAGAATGTGGTAAAGGATTTGCGGGTTTCTGTTTATAAAAAAGTGCTTGGGTTAAACCTGCGCCAGTTCGATAAAACCCCTATTGGAACCCTTACTACCCGCACCATCAATGATATAGAAAGCATCAATGATATTTTTTCGGATGGCCTGATTCCGATCGTTGCAGACCTGCTTACCATCGTCATTACACTGATCACTATGTTCTGGATGGACTGGCGGCTTACGCTGATCAGTTTGATCCCTTTTCCGATCATGATCATTGCAACTTATTATTTTAAAGAAAGTGTCAATAAAAGTTTCATTCAGGTACGCAATGCGGTGGCGGCTTTGAACGCTTTTGTACAGGAACATATTACGGGAATGCAGGTGGTGCAGGCATTTGCTGCCGAAGAGAAAGAATATGGTGCCTTCAGAACGATCAATGAGAAACACAGAAACGCCAATATAAAAGCCATTTTCGCCTACTCGGTATTTTTTCCGGTAGTGGAAGTGGTGCTGGCTGTTAGCACCGGTTTGCTGGTGTGGTGGATTGCCGACCGCACATTAGATGCGGGCATGCTGGTAGCATTTATTTTATACCTGAACCAGATTTTTCGTCCGTTAAGGGTTATTGCAGATAAGTTTAACGTTTTGCAGATGGGGATGATTGCTGCGGAGCGTGTATTTAAAGTGCTCGATAATACCGATGAGTTGCCGGCCCAAAATCCGGAAGGGGCTTTTTCCCCTGAGCAGATCCGCGGCGAGATTGAGTTTAAAAATGTGTCTTTTGCCTATGTGGGCAACAATAATGTACTTAAACACATCAGTTTTAAGGTAGAAGCCGGGGAAACGGTGGCCCTGGTAGGGCATACCGGAAGCGGAAAGACCTCCATTATCAGTTTATTGAACAGAATGTACCAGATACAGGAGGGAGAGATCAGTATAGACGGAGTATCAATAGACCGCTATGCTATTGACCGGCTTCGCGGTGCCATTGGGGTGGTCTTACAGGATGTTTTCCTGTTTTCCGGTTCGGTAATGGACAATATTACCCTTCGCAACCCCGGAATAAGCCGCGAACAGGTAATTGAGGCCGCAAAAATGATCGGCGTCCATGATTTTCTGATGCAGTTGCCCGGAGGCTACGATTATAATGTGATGGAGAGGGGCAGTACCCTGAGTCTGGGCCAGCGGCAGTTATTGTCGTTCATCAGGGCTTTATTGTACAATCCGGCTGTGCTGATTCTGGATGAGGCAACCTCTTCTATTGATACCGCCAGTGAATTACTTATAGAAACGGCCATTGATAAACTGAT
>CALPNW020000089.1 GCA_943325035.2 Sphingobacterium thalpophilum
ACTAATCATACCGGCATTTAGTGTTGGGCGTACCCAGGAATTGCTGTATGCTTTGAACCAGCTGGAAGTAGAAAACAGACTGCCTGCAGTTCCTTATTATGTAGATAGTCCACTCAGCAGAGAAGCTACTTCGGTATTAAAAAATTATCCGACTTATTTTAATAAGCGGATAAAAAAAGTAATGGAAAATGACGAAGATCCGTTTGATTTTAAAGGGTTGAACTTTATTAAAACCGTTTATGAAAGCAAGAACCTGAATGAACTGGGGCAGCCTTGTGTCATCATTTCAGCCAGTGGAATGGCAGATGCCGGCAGGGTGAAACATCATATCATGAATAATATCGGCGAAGCGAGACACACGATTCTGCTGGTTGGATACTGTGAACCAAGATCTCTGGGAGGCAGATTGGCAAAAGGCGACCAGGAAGTGAAAATATTCAGTGAATATTATAAGGTAGTGGCCGAAGTGGGGGAAATGCGGAGCATGAGCGCACATGGCGATTATGATGATCTTTGCCAGTTTCTGGCCTGCCAGAATCCAGAACTTGTTAAAACCCTTTTTCTGGTTCATGGAGAGTATGAAGTTCAGCAGGATTTTGCAGCCCGTTTGAGGAGAAAAAAATTTGCAGACGTACAGATCCCCGACATGCATGAAAGGTTTAAGCTGGATTGATTTTATTACCGTATTTTAATAGATACTTTACATACATGCTTCACTTATCTACGATTCGGTTATTGCGGTTTCCTTTTTCTTTTTTTCTGATGCCGGTATTCTGGTTTGCACTAAGTATGCATGATCAGTTTGATGCGGGCAAAGCCATTTTATTGTTTTTTATTCTTCACCTGCTGGTATATCCTTCGAGCAATGGGTACAACAGTTATATGGACAGGGATACAGATAGCATTGGTGGGATTGAGAAACCGCCGGAGCCGTTAAAAGAATTGTTTATTGTTTCTGTTGCCATGGATCTGCTGGCCATAATTCTTGCCCTGCAACTTTCGGGGATTACTGCCATTTTGCTATCTGTTTATATTATTTTTTCCAGGCTCTACAGTTATCGTGGTGTACGGTTAAAACAGTATCCGGTAACCGGATATCTTACAGTGGTATTCAATCAGGGAACACTTGTTTTTGCATTGATCTATCTTGGCGTATCAGCAGAAGCATCGGCTATTCCGGTTTTACCTATGATTGCTGCTGCTTTACTGATCGGCGGTTTTTATCCGATTACCCAGATCTACCAGCACGACTCAGATAAAAAAGACGGGGTAAATACGATTTCTATGTTGTTGGGTATAAAGGGCACTTTCATTTTTTGTGCAATCGTATACAGTGGTGCATTTTCATTGTTGTTTTTTTATTTTAAAATAACAAATCAACTCAACCTGTTTTTTATTTTACAGGCTTTTTTTCTGCCGGTCATTCTGTATTTCATCAACTGGGCCATTCAGGTTTGGAAGGATCCGTTAAAAGCCGGGTTCCATCAGACCATGAAAATGAACTGGGTTGCCTCAGCTTGTTCCAATGCAGGTTTTATAACGCTATTAATTTTAAAATACCTTGGCTGATATCATCTCCATAGCAACCGCTGAACCCAAATACCGGCATTTACAGGCCGATATACATTCATTCATGCAGCAGACCTACCAGCTGGATGCCATTAACAAACGTAAGCTGAAATTCCTGTATGATCACAGTGGGATCAATACCCGATATTCAGTGATCCCGGATTACAACACTGCTTTGAGCAATGATGGATTCATTCCTGCAGATGAATCAACGCCTTTTCCATCACTGGAGCAAAGGATGGTCATTTTTGATCAAGAGGCACTCGAATTGTCTGTAACGGCAGTCAATAAATGCATTGATGGAATCATAGATCCTCAGCAGATCACTCATCTGATCACCATCAGTTGTACCGGCATGAGTGCTCCCGGATTGGATCTGCAGCTGATGCAACAGTTATCATTACCTGCCACCATTTTTCGTACATCCATTAATTTTATGGGATGTTATGCGGCAATACATGGATTGAAAATTGCTAAAATGATTTGTGACAGTACTCCTGGTTCCAATGTAGTGGTGGTGGCTACTGAACTGTGTACACTGCATTTTCAGAAGGAGTTTACGGAAGACAATGCAGCCAGCAGTTTATTATTTGCCGATGGTGCTGCAGCCGTATTGGTGAGTAATTGTATACAGCAAAAGGGGATGCTTACCTTAAAGAACTTCTATGCACAGGTAGCCGAAAAGGGTCAGAAAGACATGGCGTGGAAATTAAGCAGTAAAGGATTTTTAATGACACTCAGTAGTTATATTCCTCAATTGATTGAATCAGATGTAGAGGAACTGATCGGGAACGCGTTAGCCGCCAATGCGCTTTCTGTAGCAGATATTACCCATTGGTGTATACATCCAGGCGGAAAACGGATACTGGATGTAATTCAACGGAAGATGAAGATCAGCGACGATGACCTGCAGTACGCCAGAAAGATTTTATCAGAACATGGCAATATGTCTTCTCCTACAGTATTGTATGTATTAAAAGAAATTATGGAAGCAGTAGCCCAACAACCAGCTACTATAATTGGTATGGCTTTCGGGCCCGGGCTCACCATGGAAACCTTCACCGTTCAAAAAAATTAATGGCATTTCCCCGATCATATCAGCCAGAGTTACTCGATTTGGAAGGGATTCCTTTTGAAGCCATTTTACAGAATATGCGCGAGCTGAATACCATCAATACATTATTGGGCGGTCATTCAATCACTACCAGGGGGTTCAGCGAACTGGCTGGTCAGTTGAAGATGGTGACCGTTTGTGAAATTGGTTGTGGTGGCGGGGATAATCTTGCAGCTATAAAAAAATATTGTGATGCCAGACAAATTCCTGTAAAACTGATTGGGGTGGATCTGAAACAGGAATGTATAGAGGTTGCAAAGCAACACCCATTGCTGAAAGACCAGGCAACCTTTATTTGCAGTGATTATGCAACTGTTGT
Organism: Sphingobacterium thalpophilum; assembly: GCA_943325035.2. Lineage (GTDB taxonomy): Bacteria > Bacteroidota > Bacteroidia > Chitinophagales > Chitinophagaceae > Sediminibacterium. The sequence goes on from CALPNW020000089.1 coordinate 3,003, forward strand.
TTTTACGGAAAAGCCAGCTATTGTTTTCTCCAGTTTATTCTGTCATCATTTTACCGAAGCTCAACTGGTACAACAACTACATTGGATGAAGCTGAATGCTACTGTCGGATTTTTTATCAATGACCTTCACCGGCATTGGCTGGCATTTGCTTCTATACGCCTGTTAACCCGTCTTTTCTCCCGGTCTTATCTGGTAAAGAATGATGCTCCGTTGAGTGTGAAGCGGGGCTTTCTGAAAACGGAGTGGAGAACCATCCTGAATGATGCAGGTATTCATGCCGCTGACATCAGCTGGCAATGGGCATTCAGGCATTTGATCGTGTATAAAAAATAAAACAACCGATATGCCTCAACTGTATGATATAGGAATTATTGGAGGAGGTCTTGGCGGATTAACACTTGCTATTCAGGCCGCGCAACAGGGCTATGCAGTGGTCTTGTATGAAAAAGAGGAATACCCGTTTCATAAAGTATGCGGAGAGTACATCAGTATGGAAAGCTGGAATTTTCTGGAACGTTGTGGTGTTCCTTTAAACAGCTGGGAGCTTCCAAAGATCAACCGGTTAAAAATTTCCGCCCCATCCGGCAAGGAGTTCTCTTATGATCTGCCGCTTGGAGGATTTGGTATCAGCCGCTTTAAGCTGGATCATGCTTTGTACGAAACCGCTTTAAAACTCGGGGTGAAAATACATACAGCAACACGCGTTACGGATGTAACACCGGAAGATGAACATTTTATGATCGCATCAGATACGGTCAGTAGCAATGCCCAGGTGGTAGTGGGCGCTTTTGGTAAGCGTGCCAATCTGGATGTGAAGTGGGGCAGAAGCTTTGTTCAGCAGAAAGCCACTAAGATCAACAATTTTATTGGGGTGAAATACCATATCGATTTTCCACAGCCCCTGGATACAATCTCACTGCATAATTTTAAGAATGGCTATTGTGGCATTTCAGCGATCGAAGACAACCGGTATTGTTTGTGTTATTTAACAACGGCGGCAAATCTGGCTGATTCAGGCAATTCGATCCCTCAAATGGAAGCAACCATATTGAGCGCCAACAAACACCTGGCCCATATATTTTCCACTGCACGGTTTTTATATGAAAAGCCGCTTACTATTTCCCAGATCAGTTTTAATAAAAAGCAACAGGTAATGGATCATATTCTTTTTGCCGGCGACGCTGCCGGATCCATTACTCCCTTATGCGGTAATGGAATGAGTATGGCCATGCATGCGGGTCATCTTGCTTTGGAACAGATCGGGCTGTTTCTGCATCATAAAATAAGCAGAAATGATATGGAATCGGCATATGCCAAAAACTGGCAGAAACAGTTTGCAAACAGAACCGCTACGGGTAGAATGGTCCAGCGTTTTTTTGGCGGAACCGCTACAGAACTGTTTTTGAGTGTGGTTGGCCAATCAAAGTTTTTATCGCGCAAGCTGATTGAACAAACACACGGCAGTCCATTTTAGCGGTTGCCGATTTTTTAATGTCAATTTTGTTTTTGCATTTAAAAAGGTTGAATCAGACTTGTTGATTAAAGGCTTTTTGTTTGAAGTAAAAATCACGTATTTTTAGCATGCAAATGCAATATTTCCCGGAACGGGTTACCGGTAATTTTATAAACTTTTTACCATGATTAAATTAAATATCAATAACAGCATTTACGAAGTGGATGCCAGTCCGGAAATGCCACTGCTTTGGGCTATCAGAGATATGGTTGGGTTAACCGGAACCAAATTTGGCTGTGGTATTGCCCAGTGTGGGGCCTGCACCATACATATCGATGGAAAGCCGGTTCGTTCCTGTAGTTTTCCGGTTGCAGGAGCTGTAGGTAAAAAAATCACTACAATAGAAGGGTTGAATGAACGGGTGGCTGAAGCTGTTCAGAAAGCCTGGGTAGACCTGCAGGTTCCTCAATGTGGTTATTGCCAATCTGGTCAGATCATGAGTGCCACCGCATTACTGCGAACCAAGCCTAATCCTACCGATGCAGATATTGATGCAGCCATGCAGGGTAATTTATGCCGTTGTGGAACTTACCAGCGTATACGAAGTGCCATTCACCGTGCTGCAGAAATGATCAAGTAAAACAACTAAAAACACAAACATGACTCAGGATAATAGCAATATAAACAGACGGAATTTTCTCAGACTCACCGGAATTACAGGTGCCGGGTTAATCATGGGCCTTTCTTCCAAAGCCAGTGGGATTGAAATAGTTGAAAATCTCACCAATGCACTGGAGTCTTATGAAATTTTGCCATTTGTGGTGATTGAAAAAACCGGATTGATTACTATTTTCAATCCGAGGCCGGAAATGGGGCAGGGTACTTTTCAGTCGATCCCTGCTTTGATAGCGGAGGAGCTGGAAGTTTCTCTCGATAAGGTTACTATTAAACAAACAGGAGGGGAAAAGAAATTCGGCCCCGGACAATCCGCCGGTGGAAGTGCTTCGGTTCGTACCAGCTACATGAATTTACGTAAAGTGGGTGCCTCTGCCCGCGAAATGCTGATTAAGGCTGCCAGCCAGCAGTGGAATGTGCCTGAGGCAGATTGTTATGCAGAAGATGCGCATATTATTCATCGCCCTTCCGCAAAAAAACTGAGCTATGGCGAACTGGCTGAGGCTGCATCTAAAATTGAAGTGCCAAAGACACCTAAATTAAAGGATTCGAAAGATTTTAAAATATTGGGCAAATCAACGCCCAGGCCGGATGTTCCTTTAAAAGTGAACGGAACAGCAAAATTTGGTATTGATGCATCTGTACCTGGAATGGTGTATGCGTCTATAGAACGCTGTCCGGTTTTTGGCAGTAAACTGGTAAGTTTTGATGCTACTGCCACCAAAAAAATAAAAGGAGTAGTTGCAGTGGAAACCTGCGAAAGAATACATGGTGTTTACAGATCGGAAGGGGTAGCCGTAATTGCCGAAAATTATTGGGCAGCAGTTCAGGGCAGAAAAGCGCTGATTGTAAAATGGGATCATCAGGGAAATGAACAATTCAATTCTATAGCATTTGAACAGAGTTTGCGTGATGCCGCTAAAAAAGATGGTGCAGTAGCTCATCAGCAGGGTAATTTTGATAAAGCATTTACGGAAGCCCCTGTTAAACTGGAGGCATTTTATGAAACACCCGTGGTGTCTCATTCTCCAATAGAACCCATGAACTGTCTGGCAAGCTGGTACGACGGCAATAAACTGGAAATCTGGACGTCCACACAGGTGCCGGGTAATATTGTGAATGATTTTTCCAGGATTTATGGAGTAGCTCCGGAAAATTTAAAAGTGAATACTTTGTTTATCGGAGGAGGCTTCGGTAGAAGATTATATCCTGATTATGTGCACGAAGCCGTACAGCTAACTAAAAAAATCGGAAAGCCCGTAAAGACCATGTGGACAAGGGAAGACGATACCAGACAGGGACCGTTCCGCCCAATGACTTATTCGGCTATGAAAGGTGCTTTGGATATCAATGGAAAGGCAATTGCATTTCAGCACAAAGTGATCGGGCCTACGCTGGATATGAAGAAGGACTATGACATTACCAAGTCCAACGGTACCATGACCGAAGGAATCAGTGAGCAGAAATATGAGATTGAACACATGAAGAACTTATATGTTCATCAGTATATGCCTGTGCCACTGGCAGCCTGGAGAGCTGTTACCAGCACAACGCTTGCGTTTTCGCATGAAAGTTTTATAGATGAAATGGCGGTAGCAGCAAAAAAAGATCCGATGGCTTTCAGGTTGCAGATGCTTACCAAAGATTCGGATACAAAAAATATATTGAATAAATTAAAAGAGGTTTCCAATTGGGATAAGCCATTGCCTGCAGGTTGGGGAAGGGGAGTTGCTCAGTATGAGTTCTTTGCCGGGCAGGGAGGTTTTGTAATTGTGGTGTCTAAGAAAGGTGCCGGAATAAAAATTGAAAAAGTATTTGCAGTGATTGATCTGGGCACTGTTGTGAATCCGGATACTACCAGAGCGCAGGTGGAAGGTGCTGCAGTTATGGCGTTAACAGCGGCCATCAAAGGGGGTATCACTTTCGACAAAGGACAAACCGTTCAGTCTAACTACCATAATAATCCATTGATCCGCATGAATGAAATGCCAAAAGTAGAAGTACACATACTGGCAAATGGCGGAACAAAAATAAAAGGAGTTGGTGAGCCCGGCTTGCCTCCTTTTGCACCTGCGTTGTGCAATGCAATATTTGCAGCTACCGGAAAAAGAATCAGGAGATTGCCTTTTGATATCAATAAAATTGCTTAAGCACTTAAATAAAAAAAGCAGATCGTTTATGTACAGAATGAGAGTGGTCAGTGGTTTACTGATAGTATTTTTTTTAGCAAGTGCATTTGTACAAACCTATAGTTTGCCTAAAAGTATTGCCCGCGGCAAAGAACTTTACACCACCTATTGTATGAGTTGTCATATGCAGGATGGAAAAGGAATGGAGAATGTATACCCACCTGTTGCTAAATCTGATTTTTTAAAACGTCCTGCCAAAGAGCTGATTGAAAATATCCTGAAGGGCCAATCGGGTGAGGTAAAAGTGAATGGGGTTGTTTACAATGCCATCATGCCTGCACAGGATTATTTAAAGGATGAAGAAATCGCCGATATACTCAACTATGTTACCAATACCTGGGGAAACAAAAATCTTAAACCTTTTGTACCAGCCCAGGTAAAAAAGGCAAGATCATAACCCGGCTGCGCCATGAAAGAAATCCGCGATATTGTTCAGGCATTTGATGAAGCATTAAAGCAGGGAAAAAAAACTGCGCTGGCCACTGTGGTGAATGTTTCAGGATCTTCTTACAGAAGACCCGGTGCAAGAATGCTGGTAACGGATGATGGACAGTTAACAGGGGCAATCAGTGGAGGATGTCTGGAGGGTGACGCTTTGCGAAAAGCAGTATTGGCTATTACACAGGGGAAGAATAAATTAGTGGTATATGACACAATGGATGAGGATGATGCTAAACTTGGCGTTCAGCTGGGTTGCAATGGAATCGTCCATATTTTATTTGAACCAATCGATCCTTCCGTAAATGGGCCAATGGATATTTTAAAAGCTGCAGTTCAAGAGCGGCATTCATCTGTAATTATTACGGGATATTCAATGAACCAGCAGGACCATCTTGGCACAGTAGATCCTGCCAGACTTACGGGTGACATCAAGGAGGCGGTAAGTCTGGAAATTGCCGGTGTGTTTAACAGGGGTAATTCCAGCCATTTTGAATTTAGTTTTGGCAATAACCAGCAGCAAATCTTTGCAGAATATTGTTCTCCTCCTGTGTCACTGATCATTGCTGGTGCAGGGAATGATGCATTGCCTCTGGTACATATGGCCCGGTTGGCCGGCTTTACTGTAACGGTAATAGATGGAAGGCCTGCACATGCTAACAGACAGCGTTTTCCGCAGGCAGAGTATATTTTGGTTGGCAAACCTCCGGAGATCATTGACCAGCTGAATTTTGATTACAGAACGGCAGTGGTGTTGATGACACATAATTATAATTATGACCTGGAAATGCTGATGCTTTTGAAAAATAAAACATTGAATTATATCGGGCTGCTTGGCCCGGCATCCAAGCGGAACCGGATGTTGTTGGAAATTGCGGAAAAAGGAATTCATTTCTCCGACATGGAGCTGAAGAAAATATATGGCCCAACAGGATTGGATCTTGGTGCAGAAACTGCTGCTGAAATTGCATTATCTGTTTGTTCCGAAATTATGGCGGTAATGCAGGGAAAGGATCCCATACACTTAAAGCTGAAGTCCGAACCCATACACGAGGCATCATGAAAACAGGGGTTCTGATATTGGCAGCCGGCAAAGCTTCCCGCATGGGTAAAGCAAAAATGCTGTTGCCGTATCATGCTACCAATATTCTTTCGAATTTAATAGCAGAAATTAAAGCGACCCATCCTGCAGGGATATGTCTGGTAACCGGTTATTTTCATCAGCAAATCAAGGAGGCCATTCAGGATCAACTGGTGCAAGTGGTTTTTAATGAGCACTGGAATTCGGGCATGGCAGGATCCATTCAATCAGGGCTTTCCTGCCTGCTGAAAGATCATCCCGATCTGGGTGCAGTGCTGATTGTAGTCAGTGACCAGCCTTTTTTAAACCGGAACATCATCAGGAACCTATTGGAAGAACAGGCCATTACCGGAAAGGGAATTGTTGCTTCCGGTTATGCAGGTATCAATGGCACGCCAGTATTGTTTCAGAACAATTATTTTAACGAGCTGCAGAATTTAAGAGGAGATAAAGGTGCACGTGCTATATTGCAAATGCATAAGGAGGATATTGCAACAGTTGCGTTCCCATTGGGAGAGCTGGATATTGATACACCAGCAGATTATGAAAAATATTGTAGTGCACTAAAAGAACAACATGCTGAAAGACCGGTACAATAGAACCCATAATTACCTGAGAATTTCTTTAACGGATAACTGCAATCTGCGTTGCTTTTATTGTATGCCCGAGGAAGACTATGCTTTTATGCCTAACCAGCAGTTAATGCAGAAGGATGAAATCGTGTCGCTTGCAAAAATATTTATTTTGAATGGGGTGAATAAGATCAGACTCACCGGCGGAGAACCCCTGGTGAGAAAAGATGCAGGAATAATCATTCGGGCATTGGGAGAACTGGGGGTTGAATTAACTATTACAACCAATGCAACGCGGGTACATCATTTTATAGATGACTTTGAAGCAGCAGGAATACGATCGGTAAATATCAGTTTAGATACACTTCAATCCGAAAAATTCAACCTGATCACCAGGCGAAATCAGTTTCAGACGGTCATGGATAATATCCGGTTATTGCTTAACCGGAATTTTAAAGTAAAAGTGAATGTGGTGGTGGTAAAGGGGTTGAATGATCAGGAGATCAATGATTTTATTGCATGGACGGCAACGGAGGATATTCATGTTCGGTTCATTGAGTTTATGCCCTTTGATGGAAACCAATGGAAGAGCGACAAGTTGGTAACCTGGCAGGAAATGCTTGCTACTATTGGTGCTGAGTATGAAATCATGGTTGCAGACAACGCGCCCAATGATACCAGTAAAAATTACCGGATCAATGGTCACCGCGGAAGCTTTGCAGTAATCAGTACCATGAGTGCTCCGTTTTGCAGTACCTGTAACAGAATACGGCTAACTGCTGATGGTAAAATAAAAAACTGCCTGTTTTCACAGGAAGAAACAGACCTGCTGTTGGCGTTGCGCAAAGGGGAAGATGTTTTGAAACTGATTGATCAGTCCCTCCAGTTAAAACACCAAGAACTGGGCGGACAGTTTTCTAAAGATTTTAATAAGATTGATACCAATGAATTGCACAACCGGAGTATGATTGCTATAGGCGGCTAAGAAAAAAAACATGATAACAGTACAAGAGGCAAGAAGTATTATATGGAACCATGCCGGGTTATTGAATGCCATTGAAATAGCGGCAGATCAATGCCTGGGCTATGTTTTGTCTGAAGATATTATTAGTGCTGTTGATGTTCCCTGTTTTTGGCAATCATCAATGGATGGCTATGCGTTAGAGAGCCAGCATATAAATCATTCCTTACCGGTTCAGGATGAACTGCCTGCCGGAAGTTCAAGAAAAATACACCTGAAGCCTTATCATGCAGTAAAAGTATTTACAGGTGGCCCTGTTCCGGACGGAGCAGATATTGTTGTACAAAGAGAATGGATAGAACAGGCAGCGGATGGAACAATTTTCATTCATCCACAGAAAATTACTGATCATCAAATAGCGCCGGGGCTTAACATACGTAAACCGGGTTCGGATATAGGCATCGGTTATCCTGCTATTGCTGCAGGTACAAAAATGAATGCTGCTCAGATTGCATTGCTGGCCAGTCTAGGAATAACAAGGGTAAAAGTTTACCGAAAGCCGGTGGTAGCCATCGTTATAACCGGAAATGAATTGGTAGTGCCCGGAAGCCCATTGGAATATGGACAGGTGTATGAGTCCAATTCTTTTGGATTAAAAGCAGCTTTGGAAAGCGCGGGAGTTGCAGAAGTGAACATCAGTTATGCAAAAGATGAGCTTAATGAAACAGCAGCCAGATTAAATCATGCTG
>CALPNW020000090.1 GCA_943325035.2 Sphingobacterium thalpophilum
GGGTCGTATCCGAATCCTCCCTGTCCTTTTTGTATAGAGATGATCTGCCCTTGGCAAATGCCTTCGAACAGGTATTCCTGATCGTTCCATAGCAGAGAAACCACTGTACGGAACTGTGCAGTACGGTCGGTTTTGTCGGTTAGATTTTCGAGTAGCAGATCAATATTGGCCTGAAAATCCCTTCCTTCTCCCGCATACCGAGCACTCTTTACTCCGGGTTCGCCGTTTAATGCAGATACTTCCAGCCCGGTATCTTCACTGAAGCAGTTTTTACCAGTAAGGGTATGAATAACAGCTGATTTTTCGGAAGCATTGGCCTCCAGTGTATCGTGTGGTTCGGGGATGTCTATATCTATACCGGCATCAGCCAGAGAAATCACGGACAACTGACTTCCAACAACCGACTTGATCTCTTTAACTTTGTTCGCATTATTGGTGGCAAAGATCAATTCTGTAACAATCATTTCTGGTAATTTATATATTGAACATCTTCTTCAGACTTGCCCAAAGCCTGGTCTTTTCTACCCTGGCTTCGTTGGATTCTCCGTAATAAGTGCTTAATGCAGGGGCCAGTAAAAACATACAACCTCCGTGATTCTGCACCTGGTATTGAGGAACCGTGAATGGAAGTTGAACTGCTTCGGTACTTACATCAAACAGTAAGCATATAGCCGGTTCTAGGTCTTTCTGGATCCCGGTAAATAGTACGGGTTGTTGCAGCCAGTTTACAACAGCAACATCACCCAGGTTCAATTTGCATGCACCCAGAATTTTGGTAAGAAACAGAAGACTTTCGTCATTCAGATAAACAGCATCCGGTTCATTGACCAGAATAGTTATTTTTTTGCCGTTATCTCCCAAAAACCATTTTTGGGGTTTGGGCAGCTTAGTTATTTTTTCAACCGGGTTTTCCACTGGCTTTTCTATCGTTTTCCCAACTGGTTGCTCAACTGGTTTTACAACAGGGGGCGCAATGATTGCAGCAGGTGTAACTATTTTTTCGGCTATTGGCGTTGCGGCAGCATCTACTGCAGATTTCAGGGGGTCAGCCAACACCAGACTATCCGGATAAAGGTCTGCCAGCACAAAATCGGGTAATCTATCCTGCATTATTTTATCCTTTTGCAACATTAACAGTTGTTAGCTTTTTATTTTTTTGTTTCTTTGCACCAAATATAAAACTATGAGCGCAGTGACAGGCATAAAGATTACACAGACAGAAAAATCGAGGTTAGATGACCAGAGCTTGGAAAAAGTACCTTTTGGTAAATATTTTACCGATCATATGCTTGTAGCTGAATATGCAGATGGGGAATGGAAAAAACCAGAGATCATGCCCTACCAGGCTTTACCGATGGAACCATCTCTTGCCGCGCTTCATTATGGACAGTCTATTTTTGAGGGAATCAAAGCCTATAAGAGCGAATCCGGAGAAGTGTCCGTTTTTCGTCCGTTCGATAATTTTAAAAGATTTAATATTTCGGCCCAGCGTATGCAAATGCCTGCAGTGCCGGAGGAGATATTTATTGGCGGGTTAAAGACCCTGGTAAACCTGGATAGAAACTGGGTGCCGGCTTTTACCGATCATTCTTTGTATATCCGGCCATTCATGTTTGCTACTGATCCTGTACTTGGGGTGAAACCATCATCTACTTATAAGTTCATTATTCTGCTGAGTCCTACCGGTCCGTATTACAGTACGCCAATGCGTATTTATGTGGAGGAAAAATATACCCGCGCTGTTGCAGGCGGGGTGGGTCATACCAAGAATGCCGGTAATTATGGGTTAAGTATGTATCCTACTGTTAAGGCGCAGGAATTAGGGTATGATCAGGTATTATGGACCGATGCATTCGAACACAAATACCTGCAGGAAGTGGGTATGATGAATGTATTTTTCATCATCAACAATATTGCGGTAACTCCTTCTCTGGAAGAAGGAACCATACTTGCAGGAGTAACGCGCAACAGTTCATTACAGGTATTGCAGGATATGGGCATAGAAGTATCGGAGAGGCGCATCAGTATCGATGAATTGATGGATGCGCACAAAGCAGGACTGGTTTCTGAAGTGTTTGGTACAGGAACAGCCGCCACCATTTCAATGATCAGAGAATTACGCTACAAAGATTATATCATGCATTTTGATACGGATACCTGGAAAATAGCACCAGCCCTGAAAGCTAAGCTGGACGGCATCCGTAAGGGTACTGCAGCCGATACACACGGCTGGTTGTTAAAGATCGGGTAAGGTCACAGCCATTATATTTGTGTCGTCCTAAATAAACGATACGGGTTTTAAAGATTAAAAATACCTAATTAACCCGAAGCAAGGATCTCCTTGCTTCGGGTTTTTGTTTTGTAGGGCATCATTGCATCATTGCATCATTGCATCATTGCATCATTGCATTATCGCATCATTGCATCATCATCATCATCGCACCATCATTACATCATCATCATCAACTCAACAAAATTTATTGTATCAATATTGGTTTTATGTTATTCCGGTCATTGTTTAATGAATTGCAGTGACTTTTGCTGGTCTCCGGTAATGACCTGCAGCAGATAGGCTCCGGCAGCCAGTTCCGCTATCGTAATTTTTGCTGTGCCGGATTGAATATCTCCCAGGTTAACCGACTTTACCAGACTTCCGGCCATTGTATAAATATGCAGGATAGTGTTGCCGGTTTTGTTGGCTTTAATAGTTACGATTAATTCATTTTTTGCAGGGTTGGGAAATACTTTAACAGTCAGGTAGCGGATCAGCTGACCGATATTTCCCTTTTCCACGAAACGACTGATCTCAAAACGATCTGCAGACTTACTCAATGTATCTGCGGTAAAGGCAAAATGATAGGTACTGTCTTTTTTAAGGGGGAGATATTGGTTGGTATAGCGGTCGTGCAATACCAGCTGGTTGTTTTGCGGTAGAAAGGACTGATTGACTTTCAGGTAAAATTCTTTGTTAAGTGATGTTTCAATTCTTACCGGAATAATGCTGTTATCATTGAGTGTTCTGGCATCTACAGATAGTTTTTTTCTGTCTGCGCTGTAACTGTAAAAATTGAGGGTGTTGTTAGAAAGCTTTGGGGCATCAATGGAATCCAGGTAATTTTTTGAACCTGCAGTCTCTAATAATATCAGGCGGTCCCAGAATTGCTGTTCCGAATAAATACTCATTTCAACAAAGTATCCGTTGTCTTCCCTGAATAAAGGAAGGCCTGTTACATTCCAGCTGCTTGTTTTACTTTCTTCAGGTATCAGTAATTCATTCTCTGTTGCGCCCCTGCACTCTGCAATAAAGGCTTCAAAAGGATTGATAACATAAGACTGGTTGGATGGGATGGCGGTATATCCGCCACTTGCTCCCTGTTTCTGATTCCAGATCCAGTAGTATCTGCCAACCATTCTGCCATTGGAGAATGCGGAAATATTTACAGGACTTACAAATGGGTTAGCGATCAGGTTAAAGCCTGCCGTATTGTTTCGCTGAAGACTGATTTCCTGTAAACCATGATTGAGTAAGCCTTTAAAATTGATAAGGGCATTGGAATCGGGTTTTGCTGATGGTTCCACAAGAATTCCCTGGTGCCTGTTCCAGTTATTTTCAGCAGCTGGGTTTGCAGGATTCAGTAATTTCCAGTTGCCTGCAATACTAAAACTGTCTTTATTGGATAAGGGACCATTGTAGAAGCCTTTGAAACCGGTATTCATCTGGCTGGTGGAAATAAAATGACGGAAAGGATGTCCGGCCAGCCGGTAGTTATTACTGCTGTCCATAATCGTATGTTCTACAATTACTTCTCCATCAATGGAAGTGCCGCTTGCTGAGGCAGCAACCAATGCTTTGTATTTCAGGTACAGCCGGTTACCTGTATAGAATATGCCTTTTGATATTGAAAGTGTTTGATGGATATTGATTGTATGATTGAGGGATACGCCGGCCGGATTATCAATTTTCAAATGACCAATATTATTGTTTCGGAACTGTATGCCATCAATGGTTTGAAGTGTTTTTCCATTGAACACGATGGTGCCTGTTTCAGCAGAAACCGATCCGCTGTCTGCTACCAGCTGGTCACTGATCTGCAAAGTTCCGCTTACCAGAAGCAATGTGTTTTTTTGAAGGGTAATTTTTTTGGCTGATGCCATTGTAATTACAGAAGGCGCGTTGATATAATTAACCGGAATCAGAATGTCGCTGGTATCTGATGGAACGGTGGAGTTGCACCAGTTAAGTTTATTTTGCCAATCACTGTTTGCCTGGCCCTGCCACAAATTACTGTTCCAGATGCGGATTAGTATTGGATTTGAAATGGAAATACACGGACCTGAAATAATCTTTCTTCTGAACCAGGTATTTTTTACAAGGGCAGCAGGCTGGTAATCTTTTTGCTGATTATTTCCGGTACCGGAAATAAATCCCGACGAATCGGAGATAGTGCTGTACTCCCATAAATAGACCGCTGCACTATCGGTTGCTATTTTGGAAGAACCGTTCAGAAGCCTTGGTGTTGAACCATTACAGAGATCCTGATCCGCACTAACCCCATTACCTGCAATCTGTTTACTGAAACGGAAAACAATTTTTTTATACACGCTGTTGATGCTGTCGGCTGCACTGAAAATACAGGAGTCCAGTCCACTGAATGAAAAATTATTTTCAACAAAAAAATTGTTCGGTAGCAAGGTTGCAGACAAGCTGTTTTGCTGATCGGTATTTTTTGAAATGCTCAGGTTAACCGGAGGAACTGTTAATTTCCAGGTGATGGTTTCACCAGGTTCCCTGTTATTTATTTTGAGATAATTGTCCAGTGATAAACGGGCAGTGCTGTTACAGATCTCAATAACGGTATCTCCTGCGGCAGTAAATTCAGGAGCAATGGCATCTACTTTGATGTGTTGTATGGAGGTTGAATTGATTGTAAGCGATGCCGCATTCCCTGAAAGATCTTTAATAAGCAGATTCTTTGCTGCAAAAGAAGACGCAATCCGGATACCATCCCTGTCGCTTTCATTGGGCTGAATAATATACCGGAATATGAGCTGTGTAGTGTTATTGCCCGACGCGTACAAAATGTTTTTAACCCTGCTCCCAATGGTAACAGGAATATAGTTGGTGGGAGACTCTGCCTGTATCAATACCGGCTCACTGAACTGCAAATTGAGTTGAAGGGTATCACCTGATTTTAGCAGAGAATCTGATGTGCTGTTGAAAATAAGTTGAACAGGTTTGTTCATATCTATAGCATCCGCTGTTTGCCGGATCGGCTGGTTGTAGGTTTGGCTTTTATTACCCAGTGTATCGAGCAGTATCAGTGAAACCGGTATCTCTGCAGCTGCAGGGAGATCTGTTCCTGAAGCCGGTATAATGATCGTAGATGAATAGGTGCTGTCTGATAATTTCTGAATGCTTTTCAGGGGGAATTCATGAATGGATCCGGCAGCAATGCTGCAATTATTTACTTCATTCATTATCCGGATTAAAACAGCAATACTGTCTCCGCTTTTCATGGGTTTATCGGGGATACTTACATTCAGAATAACAGGTCCCTGCTTGTCTATAATTTGCGAGTCTACAGAGAAGAAAGGGATCTGCTGAATGCCGGGAATCAGGTTACTGTCATTAATAATTCCCAACTGCAATAATCCACTTCCCTGTCCGGTAAAAACAGTTGCTGTATAGTCAGTTGCAGCTCCTTCTATTCCGGTAATTTTAGCATTAATTAATCCGCTTGTTTTCAGTGCAAAATTAGCGGCACTCAAGCCGGATATATTTCCACCAAAGCGAACCGCATACTGAATGGTATCCGCATTTGTGGGGTTGTTGGCCAAACTGCTGATTGCATTGATCTGAACAGGTTCCGGTGCCTGAAAGTCTGCAGAAAAACTAAGCTGATCTATGGCCGCTAAATCGTCGGAACCGGTTTCATCCGTATCATCCCACCGCAGCAATAATTGTTCTCCGGGTTTCCAGTCGTTGATGCGGATTGTTTGATTGATTTGCACTTGATTTTCCGGAAGATTCCCGTTCAAAGCGGAAGCTCCTGTTGTGTTATTAACAGAATAAAAATTCAACAGGGAAAGCTCATTCAAGCCGGGTTGATTGAGCTGTTCAAACAGGCCTGTTTTGTATTTGCATAACCAGGTATTTCTGTTTCCGGAACCGCCTTTACGCCATTGTTCTGCAGTAAAAGAAACCGTGATGGTATTCAATATCGATCCGGTTAAATTGGTAAGGACCATTCCGAATGCAGAAATGCCTGATCCGGAAGCCAGACTGCCCAGCGCTCTGTCGGTACCTCCGGTACTTCCGGCACTGTAAACACCCTGTCCGGTTCCGCTGCCGGTGCTCACCAAAAAAGCCGCGTTGGTTCCGGTTCCACCCGTCATGAACAGTTGCCATCCACTGGCGTTCCCGGCCTGAATGGGTATTGATGACAGCAGATGCGGCCCTTTTCCCGACAGGGTAAAACTGCCCGAAAGGGGCAGTCCGTCAAAGTTTTGCTGAATAACCCCTTTTTTCTGATTATACGCAATGCCAGCAGGGGATTGGGCATTACACACATTTATTTTACCGGTAATGACCAGTAAAAAGCAATACTTTAGCAGCTTCATATGATTCAGGAGCTCTGCGGGGTTACAGTGTCAAAATAACAAGGTTAAGGGTAAATGAACAAGGATGAGTTCCAGATTGGGTTAAAAAACGGTCTCTCAAAAGAGAATTAATACTTTTTTTTTAAAACATTTTGCTTTCTCGATCCCAGCCACTACCTTTGCCGTCCGAAATTTTAAATGGTTTATAATGCCTACAATACAGCAATTAGTTAGAAAGGGCCGCGAAATAATCAGGGCTAAGAGTAAGTCAAGAGCTTTGGATGCATGTCCTCAGCGTCGTGGGGTATGTACACGTGTATATACAACTACACCTAAAAAACCAAACTCCGCTCTACGTAAAGTAGCAAAAGTGCGTTTGACCAACAAAATCGAAGTGATTGCGTATATCCCTGGTGAGGGACACAACCTTCAGGAGCACTCCATTGTACTGATCCGTGGTGGTCGTGTAAAGGATTTGCCAGGTGTACGTTACCATATCGTTCGTGGAAGTCTGGATACTGCCGGTGTTAAAGACCGTAAGCAGAGCCGTTCTAAATACGGAACCAAGAAGGCAAAAGTTAAGAAATAATTCTATTCCTAATTAGAGCTGAGTAAAGTTTTAATACTTGAAGAATATCAGCTTTTATAAAAATTAAACAATGCGTAAAGCACAAGCCAAAAAATTACCATTAGCACCAGACGGTCGTTTTAACGATAAGCAGGTTACCCGTTTCATCAATAACCTGATGTGGGATGGTAAAAAAAGTACTGCGATCAACATTTTCTATGATGCAGTAGATAAAGTTTCTAAGACAACCGGAGAAGACGGATATGAGATCTGGAAAAAAGCGATTGTAAACGTAACTCCAGCTGTTGAAGTTAGAAGCCGTCGTATAGGTGGTGCTACTTTCCAGATACCTGCAGAAGTTCGTGCAGATCGTAAGATTTCACTGAGCATGAAGTGGTTGATCCGCTTCAGCCGGGAAAGAAACGGACGCACCATGGCCGACAAACTGTCCAATGAAATCATGGCTGCTGCTAAAGGTGAAGGTGCCGCTTTCAAAAAGAAAGAAGATACCCATCGTATGGCTGAAGCGAACAAGGCGTTCTCTCACTTTAAGATCTAATTTGAACAAAATATATCGAAGGCCCCGACTAGTCGGGGCCTTTTTTTTGCCTTAAAGGCATATATTCGTCTCTGGATCAATAATTTATTTTTACTTATCAATAAGTAAGTTTTAATTTTATGCTTGAAAAAACAGCGGATACAAAATCAGCCATACTTTCAATAGCCCGACAGTTGATGCGTCAGTTAGGGTATAATGCATTCAGTTATGCTGATATTGCAAAACGGCTGAATATAAAAAATGCTGCTATTCACTATTATTATCCTGGCAAAGCAGATTTATTGTCGGATGTGATAGAAACATACCTGGAAGAATACAGGGCAATGAACCAGCAACTGATTGCATCAAAACTGGATTGTAGCGCAAAACTCCAGTTGTTCATTGAAAAATATTTGGTGTTGCTTGAGCTTAAAAGCATCTGTATCATCGGATCAGTAGCTTCTGATTACAACACTTTGCCAGATTCTGTAAAAGAAAAAGTAGCCAGTTTGATAGAGCTGGTGGTAGGGATGGTAGAGAAAACGTTATTGGATGGGAGAGCGCAGGGGAAATTCCATTTCTCCGAATCACCCAGAGTTAGAGCATTATTAATCATGACCAATCTGGCAGCTGGTGTTCAGTTGGCCAGAATAACCGGAGAAGCGGATTTTATGGAAATCAAAGCTGCAATCCTGGGACAGTTAACACCGTAAATATTTTTTTGTCTAGTATACTTACTTATTAGTAAGTATAATTAATTAAACAGTCTAACACTTAAACCTTAAATATAATAACATGAAAAAACTTACTTTCTCCCTGTTTTTTGCAGCGGCATTCTCTTTTGCAGGTTTTGCCCAGACTGTGGCTACTACAGAATTTTCAGCAGGTTCAATCGACAGACTGAACAATGAAAAAACAACCGGAACCATTAAATTAATGTTCAAAGCCAGAGGCGTAATTATTTTTGTAAATACTGCCGGAAAGAAAGAGCAGTTATCGCCCAACGATTTGGCCGGATTTCAGGTAAACAATGATACCTATACCTCTTATGCCAGCGATTTTTACAAAATCCAGACCAAGGGTGCCAAAATGAACCTGTTACAGAGGGTTACCGACAATAGCGGAAAAATATTTTACAATGGTTCTCAGGCCGTAAACAGCTCGTCTCTTTCCGGTAAAGTAGGAGATATGTACCTCCAAAAAGCCAGCAGCGATGAGTTTTTGTTGGTGTCTGCAGCTAATTTTGAGCAACTTGCCGGAACGGTTTTTGCAGATTGTCCGTCTATTTCAGCTGAAATAAAAAACAAACAGATTGGTTTTGCCCAGTTATCTGCAGCCGTTGAACGGTATAATACCTGCAAATAAGGGGGAAATAAATTCTTACTATCCCTTTGTGGGTTCGGTAGATTGTGTACCTTTGCCGCCTCTAAAAAAACAAGAACTCTTTATGGCTGATTTGAAATTTCAACGAAACTTTGGTATTGCCGCTCACATTGATGCTGGTAAAACCACCACCACTGAGCGTATCCTGCGCTATACAGGTATGACCCACAAAATCGGCGAAGTACACGATGGTGCTGCAACTACCGACTGGATGGAGCAAGAAAAAGAAAGAGGAATTACCATTACATCTGCAGCGGTAAGCTGTCAGTGGAAATTTCCTACAGATAAAGGAACAGCAAACGCTGATACTAAAAGCTATTATTTTAATATCATTGATACTCCGGGTCACGTGGATTTTACCGTTGAGGTAGAACGTTCTATGCGTGTACTGGATGGTTTGATCGCTTTGTTTTCAGCAGTTGATGGTGTTGAGCCACAGTCTGAAACAGTATGGCGCCAGGCTAACCGTTATAAGGTTCCGCGTATTGGATTCGTTAACAAAATGGATCGTGCCGGTGCGGATTTTTTAATGGTGGTAGCACAGGTTAAAGAAATGCTGGGTGCCAACGCCGTTCCATTGCAGTTGCCAATTGGCGCTGAAGAGAATTTTACCGGTGTAGTTGATCTGATCAAAATGAAAGGTATTATCTGGCACATGGAAACCGAAGGGATGACTTTCGATGAAATTCCTGTACCTGCAGATATGATGGAAGATGTTCAGTTATGGAGACAGCATCTGATTGAAGCTGTTGCTGAATACGATGACAAACTGATGGAGAAATTCTTCGACAATCCTGATACGATCTCAGAAGATGAAGTTCACGAAGCTATCCGTAAAGCTTGTATAGATCTTAGCATCGTTCCAATGATGTGTGGATCTTCTTTCAAGAATAAAGGTGTTCAGACTGCCTTAGATGCAGTTTGCCGTTACCTGCCTTCTCCGGTTGATCTGGAAGATACAGTTGGTACAGATCCTGAAACAGGAGAAACAATTACCCGTAAGCCTGATGCAAAAGCTCCTTTTGCGGCATTGGCTTTCAAAATCATGACCGATCCTTTTGTGGGACGTCTGGCGTTCTTCCGGTGCTACTCTGGCCGCTTAGATGCCGGTTCTTATGTATTGAACGTAAGAAGTGGAAAAAAAGAGCGTATCAGCCGTATCATGAAAATGTTTGCGAACAAGCAAAACCCAATCGATTTTATCGAAGCAGGTGATATTGCTGCCGCAGTTGGTTTCAAAGAAATCAAAACCGGAGATACACTTTGTGATGAAGATCATCCGATCACACTGGAGAACATGTTTATTCCAGAACCCGTAATTGCCATTGCAGTTGAGCCTAAAACTCAGGTTGACGTTGATAAAATGGGTATGGCTATTGCCAAACTGGTAGAAGAAGATCCTACTTTACGTGTAAATACAGACGAAGATACAGGTCAGACAATCCTTCGCGGAATGGGTGAATTACACCTGGAGATCATTATTGATCGTATGCGTCGTGAGTTTAAAGTAGAAGTTAACCAGGGAGCTCCTCAGGTTGCTTACAAAGAGTCTTTCGGAAAGACCATCGAACACAGAGAAGTGCTGAAAAAGCAGTCTGGTGGTCGTGGTAAATTCGCTGATATTCAGTTTTCATTCGGCCCTGCTGATGAAGAGTGGATGAAAGAAAACGAAGGAAAACATTTCCAGTTTGTAAATGATCTGTTTGGTGGATCTATTCCTAAAGAATTTGTTCCTGCTATACAGAAAGGTTTTGAAACCTCAATGACAAGCGGAGTTCTTGCCGGTTATCCTGTAAACAACATGAAAGTGCGTGTTTATGACGGTAGCTACCATGATGTGGATTCTGATGCAATGAGTTTTGAATTATGTGCCAGAGGCGGATTCCGTGAAGCTGGACGTAAAGCAAAACCAACTTTGCTGGAGCCGATCATGAAAGTGGAAGTTTTGACTCCGGATCAGTAC
>CALPNW020000091.1 GCA_943325035.2 Sphingobacterium thalpophilum
CAAGGTCTCTTTTGGGTGGCGCCAGTTAAAAAAGCTGCTGAACAAATAGTTGAAGCCATCAAACAAAAGAAACAGGTGGTTTATATCACAAAGAGGTGGTGGTTAATTGGCCTCCTATTAAGAATAATTCCCTTTTCAATTCTTAAAAGGGTTTAAATATAAAGGGTCATACTATCAAAGTATGACCTTTATTCCTGTTCCCCTTATTGACCGAAGCTGCACCCAAAACTTCCTTTACGAATAAGGTACTATCAGAAAATTTACTAAATAGTTTTTAGCTTACATTATAGTTGGTTGTAAAAGCAATCTTTCACTGTCTAATCGAACTGATACAATCAAGCGACCAATGAAGTGCTAAGAAATAGATCTCAAATGCATTAAATATTATACTAATATAAATTGATAAAATATGTGCAGGATTAATTACATTTATAGGTAATCCTCAATCCAACCTATACAATGCGTATACTACCCTTTTACATTCTATTGATAATGCTTTCGTCCTGTTCCAAACAAGAGAGTAATCCAGCAGCCCCAGCAGCCCCAGCAGCGCCGGTAGCGCCAGTTCCACCAACAACGCCCACAATCCCTGTAAAATATTTAGAGACTCATACTTCTATTAACCAAAAGACCAGCTGGTATATAACCAACAAACTTTTTGACGGAACCTTTTTTATAGTTAATGACCCTGCGCAAGTTCATAACTTATATAACAATAACGGAACCATAGGATTTAACTATATTCAAAATGTTCAAAGTTATTTTTCTAACCGACAAGGGTTCTTTATGGGGGATTTAAATGGTGATGGGAAAAATGACATTTTCAATAACTATTGGCCTGCTCCACATGGAACAAATAAACCTGGCTATTATATAACATGGGAATTTGAAAAATCAGCATTTACAAAACCCAATATTATACAGGGTCTAACAGGGGCAAGAAAATTAATGTTTAATGATTATTATGGCAATGGTAAATTAGGATTGTTGATTGCTTCCAGTGGAGTTGATGCTTTACCGTTCCCGGGAGATAGCGTACAAATTGTTAGTTTCGGAACAGACTTGTCAATGACCATAAAAAACATTACAGAAGTATTAGGGTATTATCACTCTGGGTCATCAGGAGATGTGGATAATGACGGCGATATCGATTTACTAATGTATTCAGGAGGAAGCCAAACCAAAATGGGGCCAGTATATTTTGAAAATATTGGAAATGGTAATTTTAAATACAATGCAGATCTTATTACTGGCCTTGGGTACGATTTTGGAAATGCCAATAATTACTATTGCATGGAATTATTTGATATAAATAAGGATGGATATTTAGATTTAATTTTAGGGGGAGATAATAAATCACGTGCGTCAAGAGTAATCTGGGGAACTGCAACGCATAAATTCAATGCCAACAATCAATCTATTCTGCCAGCAAAAACTTCCTTCTCAAGTGTGATGGATATGGCTTATACTGACATGGATAAAGATGGAGATATTGACATCATATTACTCCATTAAATCAACTATCAGGGATTCGGTATTCAAATTTTAGAGAATCAAAATAATACTTTTGTTGATGTTACATCAGCAAGGGTTGATGTTGCTTCATTGCCTAATTCTATTTGGGCGGGTTGGATGAGACTCTACGACTTAGATAAAGACGGAGACTATGATTTAGTTGCAGATGGGTTTGGTTATAAATTAAATCAATTTACACAGCCGACACCAAAAATTATTTGGGTTAATGATGGTAAGGGGAACTTTAAGTCTTCCTTTTTCTATTAATTTTACAACCTATTACCAGCATAAACGTCATAATCTGTTTTCACCTCACACCAATTGTCAGTATGTTACTTCAGGACAGCTGTAAGTAAAAAATTTCCGTTTCCAGGAAAGCATTAAAGAACGAGCAATCCGACACTGCCAGTTCTAAAGCTGCAGAAATCAACCCTATTAAGCTCCGGGTTACATTTAACCGGTAGCAGAAATACTTCCCCAAGACCTATCTATGTCCAAAACTGAATTTGATTCAGTGATGGACAAAAAACCGAAAGGGGATAATAAAAAGTGGAAGTCGCAATTAGAGGGGTTGGAGCATAAGGCTTACGTGATCATTGAAAGCATGCCGGTGTTTGATTTTGATCAGTTTACAAAAAAGTTAAACAGTGACCAGTTAGTTAGAGAAGATGTTTACGGGTATTACGATCAAATTAAACTATTTATCATATCGATTTATTATTTATCTTGAAAGGAAGTTTACATAGCTATATATTTCTTAAGGGTTTCTCTTTTCCTTTGTACACCATCAATTTAACTTACAACACCTTTTTTCTCAAATACGAAATCATTTTATGAAACGATGTACTTTATTATTTTTATGCTTTGCTTTTTATGTTGGCTTGAGCGCCCAGTATAAAAAATGGTATAGTATTTCTGAAAACACATTGCAGTTTGAATTGAATGGATTTATAAAAAAAATACATTTTATTGATAATACTATAGTTAATGTTTCTGTTCAAAAGGTGTCACATATCAGACCATTTAACTCACTTATTGCCATAAATCGTAAACTGTTAAAGATAAATTTACAAACCAAAGAGTCTGATAGTTCATTAAATGTGTATGCTGGTTCTTTACATCTGATAATCAATAAGTTGAATGGTACAGTTGCTTTTGGAGGTAGTGGATCAGTTTCTTATATCAAAGAAGCCGCTTTTACCGATACTTCTTTTCAATCTATTATGGATGACGGCAAACAAGCATATTCCACACAACAGCGTTTTAAATTAGCTCCAGGGGAAGGCCTTTACGGATTAGGAGAATACCAAGATGGAAAAATAAATAGACGGGGTAAAAAAATAGTAATGGTACAATCCAATCAGCAAGATGTTATTCCCTTTATAGTTTCTACCAATAATTATGGAATTCTATGGGATAACTATTCTAAAACAATTTTTGATGATAACGAAAATGGCATGTCATTTTGGTCAGAAATAGGCGATGAAATCAATTACTATTTTATAGCAGGAAAAAACATAGACAGTGTAATAACTGGATATAGAAGAATTACTGGTACAGTGCCAATGTTCGGTAAAGCTGTTTTTGGATATTGGCAAAGTCGTGAAAGGTATACCAGCGCTGAACAACTCCTTAGCATTGCTTCTGAATATAGGAAAAGAAGGATACCCATTGATTATATTGTACAGGATTGGAATTATTGGGGAGGTAATCAGTATTGGAGTGGCATGCGTTGGGATCGTAAATTTTTCCCTAATCCAGATTCCCTGATTCATGAGCTTCATGATAAATATCATCTAAAGTTCATGATTTCAATTTGGCCATGTGTAGGCCCAGAATCAGCGGTTTATAAAGAATTAGATGAGCATGGTCTTTTATTTAAAGGGAATAGTTTTTTTCTGGCAAAGCAAGCGAGAATTTATGACGCATTTAGTAATAAAGGCAGAGATATCTATTTTAAATATGTTCGAGATTCATTATTGGATAAAGGGGTTGATGCTTTGTGGATGGATGGAACTGAACCAGAATTTGACGATAGTCAAAATCCTATCGTGAGTGAAAGAGGTATTAAAAAGGGAGGTATTTCCGAAATCGGATCTCTTGCTCGTTACCTCAATGCTTATTCATTAATGACCACCAAGGGAGCATATGAAAAGCAAAGAGAATTAAATAATGGCAAACGAGTCTTTACGCTCACAAGGTCTTCATTTGCAGGGCAACAAAAATATGGAGCAGTAACTTGGTCTGGTGATAACGGATCAAATTGGCGTACGCTAAAGAATCAAGTTGCAAATGGCATTGATTTTTCAATGGCAGGTGTTCCATATTGGACGCACGATATAGGTGGTTTTTTTCCGGGCTATTTGGAAGGGCAATACCCAGCGGGAGTGAATTCTTTAGCATGGAGAGAATTGTATATTCGGTGGTTTCAATTTGGTGCTTTTACGCCCATTTTTAGATCGCATGGAACTGGTACAAGAAGAGAAGTATGGAATTTTGGAAATCCTGGCGATGAAATGTACGAAGCTTTAATAGACTTTATGCATCTTAGATACCGATTACTTCCCTATATCTACACTACTTCATGGCAGGTAAGTAATAAAGGATTTAGTTTTATTAGAGGTATGATGATGGATGCTCCAAAAGACAAAAAGACCTATGATATTGATGACCAATATATATTTGGCAATTCCTTTTTGGTTAAACCAGTTACACATGAAATGTATAATCCCCGAAATTATGTGCTGGATAAAATGCCTTTAAATTTTCTAACTACTAATGAGGGCCAACAAGGACTTCAAGTAGCTTATTTTAAAGGCACCAAATTCGAAGAATTAATAACCAATACAATTGATACAGTTTTTGATTTTACTTTTCCCAATGCTCGTCTTGAATCTATGGGGATTACTGGTAATACCAAGTTTAGTGTAAGATGGAATGGATTTATAACTGTTCCTGAGACAGGCGATTATGTGTTGGGCGCAAACTCAGATGATGGTGTTAGAATATGGATAAACGACAAGCTAGTTGTTAATGATTGGTATGATAAAGAAGCCAATACCTCTTTTTTTAAGTTAAAGTTAATAGGTAACAATAAGAACACTATAAAGATTGAGTATTACCAAAATAACGGTGGCGCTAGTTTCAAATTAGGATACCTGACACCCGATATGTTAAACGTACTTCAAAAAAATCGCAATGATTCGGTGAGCACTTATTTACCAAAAGTGGGATCAATCTGGTTTGATTTTTGGACAGGAAAAAAATATAATGCCGGTACTCATCTCTCTCAAAAATATCCATTAAATAAAATGCCTTTATTTGTTAAAGCGGGTACTATCTTACCACTTGCTGATACCATGCAATACAGCACAGAGAAACGAAATGATACTTTAGAAATTCGAATTTATCCTGGTGCAGACGGTAGCTTTGAACTCTATGAAGACGAAAATGACAGTTACAATTACGAAAAAGGCATTTATTCAATTATTCAATTTAACTGGAATAATAAGAATCGTATTTTAACCATCAATCCCAGAAAGGGCACTTACCCGGGAATGCCTGCACAAAGAATCTTTAAAGTAATTTTAGTTGGAGAACAAAAAGGGGTGGGCATTTATGAATCAAAACATTTTGATCAAGTGATTCTTTATGCAGGGGACATAAAAAATCTTAAGCTTTGATAAGGAAATACATTGGTAATGATAAAATATAAAGATTTATTCAACTATAAATTTGAGTAAACAATACCATTATGAAGCATGTGATCAAATCCCTCAACATTACCTTTTATTGCTTGGGCCGATATGTATCTAATCAAAAAAAATTGACATTCAACATTTTACGCAAATAAGAAAAATAAAACCACCTCATAATAATTGAGTATTATTTGCTGCCATCACCAAAAGATTTTTATTATTTAATGATAGGCCATTTGATCCGGTAACAATAGAAAAAGCTATTGCTACCATAAAATTATGGCAGGTTGATCATCTACTTATCGTGTTGGAACATTTCAACCCTTAGCTAAATTGGCATCAGACAATCAACTTCCTGCTCTCTTCAAACCTGCACAACTGAAATGTGCCTTAACGGCAGATTTTAAAAAAGTATTCATACCAAGCACTTTTCCAAATGAAGGTTGGCGGACACTTTGATTTGTAGGAGATCAAGAATCGAATATTGCGGATTATTATTCTAACACTGGTAGTATGTATTTAACTTCTTTAGCATTCCTGCCCTTAGGACTCAATGCCCACCATGAGTTTTGGACTGCTCCTTTTACCGACTGGATACAGCGCAAAGTATGGAGGAGAGGCCAGCCATTTAAAAAAGATCATACTGTAGATTATTGATAGGTAAGTAAAAGGGTAATTATTTTCCGAACAAAGTCAGCTCCACTTCTTTTGCTGCAAACATTTTAGCAGCATCATGGTCAATTCCAGGTGTTTCTACTTTTCTCCAATTGAATGCCCATCCATTCTTTTTGGCCAATGCTTTTGCAAAATCATAACAATTTCTTCCTCTTTCCAACCTACTTTTTCCTTGAATCATTCCTTTATCACTTTCATCAAAATTATGCTCAGGCCGAATATCATCAGTTCCCAAATAAAGCGTTAACGGTGCTGCTAGATAAGTTTTGAGAACAGTATCATTACTTAATTCTTCTGGCAGCCCACCAAAGCCATATCCAAAAGTTTGTTCTTTGGTCGGAAAAAGATCTGACCCTGGATTGGCAGCAACAATTCTTTTGGCTTCCCCAGGTAAAAAGGCGGCCATACGAACCAAAAACTGACCGCCTGCTGAGTGGCCAATTAAATAATATGGTAGGGAAAGGTTGTTCTCGATTTTTCGAACCTGAGCTACCATTCCAGGAATCATTGAATAAGTCCATTTTTCTTTGGGTTCAACTTTACCTTTTTTCATAATTCCCCCTCGCTGGTAACGCTCAGATGGAAAACGAATAGAATCAAATGTAGGTGTAATGATGATCGCATTGAAACGTTCTCCCATGGTAATTGCAAAATTTCTATAATCTTCGGCATTGCGCCTTACGCCATGAAAAACAACCAAAATAGGACCATTCTTATAAGTAGCAGGTTTGTAGGTGAAAAGGGATAAGGGTTCGCCATTGTTCTCGTAAATAATTGATGAGGCTCCCATAGGTAAAGCTTGTGCTACTATACCAGAAATAGATAATATCAAAAGTGTAAAAAAGAATAATTTTTTCATTGGCTGATTTTTAACGCGCTACTTTTTAACGAAAGTTGAAACTATAATGCTTTGATTAAATACAGGTTCAAGATATTTAAAGAATTCTATAAATGACGGTTGAATTATTTAGAATGTAATTCCCAAAGCCAGGCATCACCTATTTCGTGTTCCTGAACCACTTACTTAAAGATAAATCCATTCTTTTTCAAAATGCTTGTTGATACATTCTCTTCCGGAACAGTTTTCGCACAAATGACTATAGTGGAACTTTCTTGCTTAGCTATTCTTATTAATTCTTTACAAGTTAATGATGCGAATCCTTTCCTTTCATATTCTTAAAAGGTGAATAAGATAGCTCAACAGCATTGTTCTTGGGTCTGCCATTAAAACCTGCGGCACCAACAACTACAGTAGAATCTATGACTAAATATACAACCCAGGGACTAAGAAATCCTACTTTATTATAAAAATCAAAATTGGCAGAAAGAACTATCTGACAAACTTGACTACTGTGTTTCCCCCAAGATATAATTCTTGAATATTGATCGCTTGCAAGTGAAAATGATCAGTCATCTAAATAAACAAAGTATAAATTAATTTTTTGTGTCTTTTTTAAAAATAAAGCATATCAGCGTCTCTATGAAAACAGCTAATAATTCACATAAATTGATGTAACTTATAAATGTTATTAGGGGTAAAAACCATTGCATTTTCCATCTAAGATTTCATTCCAGATTAAATATGTATACTTTTCTTGAAAGTCTTATATTTTATTACTAATTCTAATATATAGGATTCTTTGTTTTTTTTATTTTTCTTTAGATCTTTAGTGTAAGTTTCTCCTAAATGTTCAAAATAATTATTTGTCGTAAATAAACCAATTTCAATCATTATTGGAGCAGTTTCTAAACCTTTATCTTTTAGAAAATAGTAAATATTCTTTTTATTGGTTTGTCCTTTATTTTTAGATATGTAGTCTAGACTTTCCAATTTTTTCAATCTGTTTGAAAGCATTTTGCTAGGTATATGCTCAATTGATTCACGAAATTCATTGAACATAGTTTTGTGACCCCAAAGCATATCCCTTAAAATAAGTAGAGTCCACTTATCTCCTATAATATCGAGTCCAGTAGCAATTGGACAAATAGATCTAAAATCTACATTTTGTGCATCTGTCATAATCTGAAAAGTATAAATATTTAGTCATTTTATTTAATTTTAAACAATCTAAATTTAAAATAGAATAAGACGTAATTAAATCAGCAGGTAAATAAAATTAATTTTTTTAATATCATTATGATAGTTATTTTTATTTCAAGTTGAAATATATTGCAATGAAACAATTCCTTCCCTTTTTATTATTAATGCTCTTCTTATTTGGCTGTTCGAAGAATGATAGTATTGACCCTATTACTGAGCGTAGTTCAGTTTTAGTTAGCAACAGTTCCAGCATTGGTAATTGGCGGCTTACGGCTTTAAAATCAGGTACCACTAATTTAGTATTAACAGCCACACAATTGTTATATACTAAACGCTATACTTCTGATTATAAATTTTCAGATACAGATGGTTTAGTGGGAACCTGGAGTATGCCTACTGCCAATCAATTGGTGGAAGTAATTACTAATTTTAGTTCTGGCATCTCTGTAACCCAAGAATATAAAATTCTTGCTATTACTCCTACTCAATTAAATCTATCCTATACAGTAAATGGCACAGAAATCACTGCAATCTATTCTGCTTCAATGTAGTTTATCAATGCTGCTTTTGATAAACACAACAGCTTCCGCCCAAATCCGTAATGCATATAACCTAGGCAGTATTGGTATGACTGGCACCATCAATCCTGTATTTTCGGGCCCAGTAGTAATAAACGGTACTAATTGTTTTGTACTATCCAATGGGGTTAAAACTTTTGATTTACCACAAGAAGGATATTTTTCTAATCCTTGCAAATTTATATTAGAACAAGCAATAGGATTACGTTTAACCGCTTTTCCTAATCCTGTTATTAATTACCTCACTGTTCAAACAGCCAATCAAATACAGTTATTAGTAGATAATAATATTGAGTTGCAATTATTGGATATGCAAGGGCGGGTAATACAAACCTATCATACTAATAGCAAAGGCTTGAACCAAGGTTATAGGATAGCCATGAGCCATATAGCAAATGGCGGTTATTTTATTAGAGCTATTTCAAATAATACTATTCTTCAAACTCTTTCCATTTTAAAATAAAACTAAGCGTGCAAACTAAATTCTACTTACTAGTTGTTTTATTAATCAGTTCATTGATTACAACAAAAGTAATTGCTCAAACAGGAGGACCTGATGGTATTATATTTCAGGCGGTTGCTACTGACCCTCAAGGTAAACCTGCAGCCAATAGAACTATCTATATTAAAGATGCCATCTTGCAAACAACTGCAACGGGGACAGTGCTGTATAGTGAAACCTTTCAAGTAACGGCATCAAGTACAGGTGTGTTTACCATTGTTATTGGTAAAGGACAAAGACTAACAGGTCCAGCATCAATCAGTAGTTTTGACTGGTCTGCAGGTCCTTATTTTTTAAATTTGAAAGCGGCAGTTGCACCCTCATTACCACTTACTAATTGGAATGTAGACCAACAATATGTAGACATGGGAACTTCGCAATTTTGGACTGTGCCATTTGCCTTATACGCAAGCAAAGTAGCAGGCTTTGATCTAAAACTAAATATTGCTGATACGGTCAATATGTTAAAGTCGTACATGAAAAGATCAGATACTTCAACATTATCTGCTAGAATAGATGCAAATAAAACTGCCATAGCACAAGAAACGTCAAGAGCATTAGTAGCAGAAGCATTAAAAGAAAATAGTTTAAACAAAAGTATCAGCATTATTGCTGATGGAAATTCTGATGTAAAATATCCAACAGTTAAGTCAATTAAAACGTATGTGGATGGACAAGTATTTTCTGGACCACAAGGTATTCAAGGACTAACAGGTGCAACAGGTGAAACAGGTCCACAAGGACCAATAGGATTAACTGGAGCAACTGGTCCTGCAGGAAGTAATGCTTCCATTACAATGGCATCAATATCAAATAGTTCAAATTCAAATGGAGCAACTATTGCAAATGGTGTGTTAAGTTTAACGCCTGCAGATGGAACTAATGGCGGTATAGTAACAACTGGAACCCAAACAATAGCTGGCGCTAAAACATTTACAACTGCTCCTGTTTTATCTACTTCTACAGCATCACAGGCATTGTTTACGGATGCCAATAAAAATATAGTTTCAAATGCAATAACTGGAACTGGAGATGTTGTCATGAGTAATTCTCCAACATTAACGGGAATACCAATTGCACCCACAGCAGCAGCTGGAACCAATACTACTCAAATAGCTACTACCGCATTTGTAAATGGGAGTTTTGTTCCATACACAGGAGCAACAGGTTCGGTTAATTTAGGTGCATATGATTTAAGTGTAAATGGATTAACAGTTGGTACAGGAGCAGGAGGAATATCCACAAACACAGCAATTGGGGCAAGTGCACTTTTTGCAAACACCACAGGCTCTAATAACACAGCAAATGGCCAAGCTGCACTATATTCAAACACTACAGGCAATCAGAATACAGCAAATGGAGTAAATGCACTTTATTGGAACACTACAGGCAATCAGAATACTGCAAATGGCTACCTGGCACTATATTCAAACACCACAGGAGGTAGTAACACAGCAAATGGGTATAGGGCGCTTCTAAAAAACACCAGAGGCTCTAATAACACAGCAAATGGCCAAGCTGCACTTTATTCAAACACTACAGGCATTCAGAATACAGCAATTGGGGCAAATGCACTTTTTTCAAACACCACAGGCTCTAATAACACAGCAAATGGGGTATTTTCACTTCAAGCAAACACCACAGGCTCTAATAATACAGTAAATGGGGTGACTGCACTTTATTCAAACACCACTGGTGATAATAACACAGCAAATGGGGTGGGCGCACTTTTTGCAAACACCACAGGCTCTAATAACACAGCAAATGGATTATGGGCACTATATTCAAACACTACAGGCATTAATAACACAGCAAATGGGTATTATGCACTTAAAGCAAACACCACAGGCAATAGTAACATAGCGAATGGATCATATGCACTTGCTTCAAACACCACAGGCTCTGATAACACAGCAAATGGCCTTTTTGCACTTACTGCAAACATCACAGGCGTTAATAATACAGCAA
>CALPNW020000092.1 GCA_943325035.2 Sphingobacterium thalpophilum
ATCTTCCACCTGCCAGCATTTTATCGCTGATAGCCGAAGTCAGTTTTTCAATTTCAGGCATTGCTTTTTCTACCGCAAGAGGAACCGTTTTGTCCTCTTTGTTGATATTCTGTAACAATTCGTGAACAGACATTTTTTCGAGGTGTCTGTAGGTAGAGGTCTGCTCTGTAACTTTAATAAATTCAGCCATGATAAGCGTTTACTGATGATATTCAATCAATCCCTGCATAGGTGTTTTTAAAACCTTGCCTAATTCCAGTTCGTAACCCGAGCAAAGTTCCTTTAAAACATCTCTAAATCCAAATGCAATACTTCCGATGAAATGAATGGGCAGCGTCCAGCTTTCCTTGTACTTGTATAAATGGGTAAAAAAGAAATCGTTCAAGCCGTCTTCAAGAATATTTTCTACCATAAAATGTCCTCTGTTCTCTGCAAGAAAAATGGCAAAAGAAGCCAGATAGCGGTTAGGCAAAGGCATTTTGTAGACGTTGTATAGAATATTTTCGTGCGTTTCGTTGAACCTTTTTTCGAAACGGGCATTCAGGTCTTCATCAAATGTTTTATAGAGATAATATTGAATTACCTTCTTTCCCAGGTAAGCTCCGCTTCCTTCATCACCCAGTACATATCCCAGCCCCGGACTGTTTTTTTCAATTTTCTTTCCGTTAAAATAGCAGGAGTTAGATCCGGTTCCCAATATGCAGGCAATTCCTTTGGTATCACCGCACAATGCCCTGGCCGCACCCATCAGATCATGCTGAATTTCAATAGTTGTTTTTGGAAACAATTTCTTTAACACCCCCTTCATGCTCTTTGCATTCTCCGGGTCTCTCAGGCCTGTTCCGTAAAAATACACCGCATCAATTTTGGCCGTACCCAGTTTCTTGAGCAGGTTATTGGTTAAAATGGCAGTGGTTTCCGCGGGGGTAACAAAGTAGGGGCTTATGGCAGGTGTGATGATCTTCTTTTTTTTGCCATTATCCAGCAGGCACCATTCACATTTGGTGGATCCGCTGTCGGCAATCAATATGATGGGCATAGGAAAAGTTTAATTCGGATATAAATATAGATATTTGCACTCTTTTAGAAACATTTAAGTGTGTGTATATGGGTTCCAGGAAACTGCAGGTTTGGTTACCGCTTCTTTTTGCTATAGTGATGATTGCCGGAATGGCCATAGGGTTTCAGTTAAAGGAGAAAACCATGGCTGCCAGGTTTTTCAGCATTACCCGTAAATCCTCTTTACAGGAGCTTACAGAGCTGATCAAAAACAAATATGTAGACAAAGTTGCTTCAGACAGCATCAATGCATTGGTGTCTTCGGAACTGTTGCAGCATTTAGACCCTCACTCCGTGTTTATTCCTGCTGACGAACTGGGTTCGGCCAATGAAGATATGATGGGCAATTTTCAGGGAATTGGCATTGAGTTCAGGATATTGAATGACACAGTGAATGTAATGACCGTGCTGAAAGACGGCCCTGCAGAAAAATCTGGCCTGATCACCGGAGACAAATTGCTGGCGGTGGCCGACTCGATTGTTATTTCGGGTATCAAGGCAGATCCGGTGCTGATCCGTAAACTGTTCAGGGGAGAAGTAAGCACTACTGTTAAAGTAAAGTATTTACGGGGGAAGGAGATAAGAACGGTTACCA
The DNA here is from genome assembly GCA_943325035.2 of Sphingobacterium thalpophilum. Classification (GTDB taxonomy): domain Bacteria; phylum Bacteroidota; class Bacteroidia; order Chitinophagales; family Chitinophagaceae; genus Sediminibacterium. Next base: position 1,655 of record CALPNW020000092.1, read on the forward strand.
TCACCCGTAATGTGATTCCTGTTACCTCCATCGATGCAGCGTATATGCTGGCACCCGGAAAAGGTTATATCCGCATCAATAAGTTCGCAGAACGCACTTATGAGGAGTTCATGCAGAATCTGGAAATGCTGCAGAAAAATAAATTGGAGTCACTGGTCATTGATCTAAGGGGCAATGGTGGTGGTTTGATGAAGGAAGCGGTAGATATTGCGGATGAGTTTTTAGACGACGATAAGCTGATTGTTTATACAGAAGGGGAGCACGCCGCCAGAATGGATTATCGTGCCAAGCGTCCGGGAATATTTGAAAAAGGGAAGCTGGTTGTGTTAATAGACGAAACCTCTGCATCTGCCAGTGAAGTACTGGCTGGCGCATTGCAAGACTGGGACAGGGCTACAATCATTGGCAGAAGGTCTTTTGGCAAGGGCCTGGTTCAGCAGCAGTTTCAATTAAGTGATGGCGCTGCAGTAAGGCTTACTGTTGCACGTTACTTTACCCCACTGGGCAGAAATATACAAAAGCCCTACGATAAAGGCGTTAAGGTTTACCAGGATGAACTGATGACTCGTTTTCACCAGGCAGATTCAACCGGCAAAATGGACACTGCAAATGGCAAGGGGAAAGTGTTTAAAACCAAAAGTGGCAAGATCGTTTTTGGCGGAGGCGGTATAACTCCTGATAGTATTATTGCTTTTGACTCTACCCGTTTTACGCGCCAGTTCATTCAATTGCTGATGACCAATACCCTGACCGATTTTGCATATCATTACTTTGTAAACAACAGAACTGCCTTTAATTTATATGTAAGTCCGGAGAAATTCAATCTGGCCTACCTGCCCGGTAAAACAGAATGGGAAGCACTGTCCGTGTATGCAAAAAAGGAGTTGATTGATATATCGGCGGTGGATACAAAAGGAAAACAAATTATTTTAGAAAGATTTAAGGCCTTGATTTCCAGGCATATGTGGCGCGATAGAGGATATTTCATTATAGTTAATCAGTCCGATCCGATGGTTGCAAAAGCGATCTTAACGCTTAAGTAATACAAGCCAGTTGGCATGTTGGCTTGCCCGATTGGCCCCAGGCTAAATTACTGGATCATTTGAAAGACTTTATCAAACTCGAAAAGTCTCCGGAAAAGGCCTCTTTCCGGAAAAGAAATAAGCTGTTGTAACCGCTTATCCGAATTAATCTTTAGATAATAGTTTTTTTAGGGTTATTCATTCAGGCAGGTTTATTTTTACCTGAATGCAAACGAAGGGTTTTATGAAAAAGGGTTTCTTTTCAGGTATCTTATTGATGCTACCGGTATTAATTATTGCCCAGCAGAACCAATCCCGCAGTAACCCAGACTCCGCATACCAGCTGGAGGACGTCATTGTAACCGCTACAAAAACGCCTTCCCGACAATTACTAATCCCTTATTCGGTCAATAAACTTACTTCGCAACAGCTGGTCGATTATCAGTTCAGAACTGCTCCGGAAGCTTTGGCAGGATCTACCGGTATTTTCATTCAAAAAACCAATCATGGAGGAGGATCGCCTTTTGTAAGAGGACTTACCGGTAATCAGAATTTACTGATGATAGATGGCATAAGACTAAATAATTCAACCTACCGGTACGGTCCGAATCAGTATTTTAATACAGTAGATATATACAATATTGGTTCTATTGAAGTAGTCCGGGGAACAGGGTCTGTTCAGTATGGATCAGATGCTATGGGTGGAGTAATTCAGGTCTTTACCAAGGAGCCTGCATTTGCAGATCAGCCTGGTTGGGGAGGAACGATCTATGGTAAAGGAGTTGCGGCAGGTATTGAATATTCAGGAAGAGCAGAGGTTGGGTATCGTTCTAAAAAACTGGCAGTTCTGGCCGGGTATACTGCCCGCAGTTATGGTGATTTGCCAGGCGGAGATTCTACCGGCGTTCAGCAACCCTCCGGTTACAACGAGCAGTCGATGGATCTTAAAGTTAAATGGAAGATCAGTAATACCTTACTCCTCAGCTTTGCGCATCAGCAAACCATACAGCATGATGTGCCTTTGTATCATCGGGTTCGTCTGGAAAATTTCAACTACTATTTGTTTGAACCTCAGCAAAGAAAATTAACGTACCTACGTTTAGAACAGACCGGTTCTTCTGCAGTTTTTAATAAACTAACCGTCATTGTTTCTGCCCAGCAGAACAGGGAAGTAAGAAAATACCTAAAAAACGGCGCCGCTAACCAATTTAAAGAATCAGACAGAATAGCCACTGTAGGATTAACCGCCGATATCGCATCTGTTCTTACAAAAAACTGGACGGTTAATTCGGGCATTGAATTGTACCATGATAAAGTAAACAGCAGCAAAGAACAGATTTCAGTTGCTACGGGTACAAATATTTCGCAAAGAGGCTTGTATCCGGATAATTCTACCAGCAGTAATTTTTCGGTGTACAGTATGCACCATGTTGTACTCAACCGGTTTCAGGTAGAAGCAGGGCTGCGGTATAATCAGTATGCCATCCGCATCAATGATACTGTTTCCACCGCTTTTAAACTGGGAACTATACTGGTGCGTCCTTCCTCTTTTGTATCTAATTTTTCTTTACTCTACAAGATCAATCCATCACAAAGTATTTACGGGTCTTTCAGTACCGGTTACAGGGCACCAAATATTGATGATATGGGTACACTGGGCCTGGTTGATTTCAGGTATGAGATTCCTGCCTATGATCTGAAACCCGAAATGTCTTACAATACAGAGATTGGTTACCGGTACAGTGCGGATAAATGGAAGGGATCATTGGCATTTTTTAATATGCAGCTTACCGGTTTAATCACCAGGGTGCAGGTGCCTGGTCAGCAGGTAGGAGGGTATAATGTTTATACAAAAGAAAATAACCAGCAATCGGTTCTTCGTGGCTTTGAAATGGAGTTTTCCTACAGGCTGAACGAAAAATTTTCGCTGCAAACCAATGCAGCCTATGCACTGGGGCAGAATACCAGCAGGAATGAACCGCTAAGAAGAGTGCCTCCGTTCAATGGCAGAACTGCATTGCAGTACAAGGCTGGCCGGTTCAGCAGTACGCTCGAAAATTCTTATGCAGCGGCGCAGCGCCGGCTTGCCCAGGGAGATAAGGATGATAACAGAATACCAGCCGGCGGAACACCGGGCTGGTATGTAATGAATTTATATGCAGGGTATGAGTTAACAAAACTGAGTTTTCATGCCGGGCTGATGAACATCTTTAATACCGATTACCGTACTCACGGAAGTGGGATCAACGGAGTTGGAAGAAATCTGTATCTCGGGTTTAAATTGCAATTTTAGCCTGCTATTTTTTCGATGCCAAAACCAGGCTTATTGTTAATCAGCAAATGCCCGTCCTCTATTCTGAATCCTCCGGTAACCAGGTCTTCTGCCAGGTCTAAACTGCCATCCAAATCGAGGTAACGGGTATTGGAACAGGCATAGGCAATATGCAGGGCAGCAGTAATACTCATGATACTTTCATCATTGCAGCCCCAAAACAGCTCCATATTTGCATGTTGTGCAATGTTGGCAATTTCCTGGGCACCCAGTATACCTCCGCATTTCATCAGTTTGATATTGAATATGCCAAAGGGCTGTGGCTGTGCACTGAATTCCAGCGCGGCAGCAGGATCTTTAATAGACTCGTCTCCGGCAATTTTTTTTCTGTCGGTGCTGTTTACTGTCAGTAAATCTTTTTCGGAACCTACCGGAACAGGCTGTTCAATCAATTCGAGGGAGAGGTGGCGGGTAGCATGTATAAACTGTTTTAACTCTTCCACAGAATATCCCTGATTGGCGTCTACCCTGATGGTGAATTTTTGCTGATACTGTTCATGCAGTTTAATCAGCCGCTCAATATCTTCGGCTACATTTAATCCTGTTTTTACTTTCAGTATTTTGAATCCCATCTGTGCATATTCCGCAGCGTCAGACAGTGTTTCGGCCAATGACTTGATGCCTATTGTTACAGAAGTGGGTAATGATTTTATTTTCCGGCCATAAAAATCCACTACCGGTATGCCCAGGTACTTGCAGAAGGCGTCATGCAATGCCAGGTCAATGGCAGCCTGCGTTCCGGGCAAATGAACAAATTGCTTTTTTGTTTCGGAAATGATCTGTTGAAAATGACGGATATCTCTGCCTACAAGGTTTTGTACAAATTCAGTTTGCAGATTATTCAGGGTTTGTGCCGGGCTTTCACCAACCACATCTTCGGCCGGGCTGGCAGATCCAATACCCACCATTCCATTGTCAAGCTCCACTTCTATGAAAACCAGTTCTACATCCGAATAGGTATTATAGGCAATGGTATAGGGCTTTTTTAAGGCAAGTTTTTTTGAAAAACTATAGATGGATTTTATTTTCATGATCTCAGTTGCTTTAAAACAGGAACAATTTTATCTACTCCTTCCTGAATGGGCAGCAGAACAGGAATTTTCAGGGAAGCTTCGAATTGTTGTTGATATGCATAACATTCTTCATTGGTACAGCCCTGTGTATTAATGGCCAGCGCAATCACTTTTGAACCGAATTTTTCAATGATCTCTATTTCAGATTCTACGCTGGGGATCTTCCCCCAATGCGGGTCATCATCAAAGAATTCCCTTTTGGGTGCATGAATCAGCACTACCTGTTTAGCATTTCCGGAGATCAGCAATTCCAGCCCGCAAGGTCCGCTTGGATTTCTTAATGAAGACTGACCCTCTAAAAAAATCACATCAGCTTCTGTTTCATTAGCGCAACTAACAATGGCATTCTCCAGTTCGCCGGATACAAAATCATTGAGGGTAGAGTCGAAAATGAATCCGTACTTACCTCCCTGTAACCAACCGGTCTGCCCGGTGTAAACCATTTCAGCTTTCAGTCCGTTTGCGTTGCAGGCCTGTTTCAGCATTCTGGCAGTTGTGCGTTTACCCATTGCACAATCCATACCAAGTACAGCTACTATAGTGGCTTTCACCTTAAAGATTTCGCCGCTCCAGAAATGGAGTTGTTCTCTTTTTTTAGGTTTACGTACATCAATCAGTTCTGCACCAAATTCAGTGGCCAGATCCACGATATCCGGCTTGTCATTTAAATATTCGTGCAGCCCGTTAACAATAGAAATTCCTTTCTGTAATGCTTCTTTGATGACCACTATAAATTTTTCGGGTAATCTGCCACCAACGGTTGCAACCCCTATGATCAGGTACTGGATAGTTCCCGGCTGTGTGATAGCGTCTTTTAAGCTGGCAAATACCGGAATATTTCTGTGAATGCCATCCAGTAAAAAGCCGGCATCCTGTCCGGCAGTTTTATCGCAGTCGATCACTCCCTTAATAGTAAATCGTTCTGTTCCCCTGATCAGTCCATGCGCTGTTTTTGCATCACTGGTTTGTAATAAACCATCTGTTAGTACCAATGCATTATTCATTTTTCCTGACTTTAATTATTTAAAGATTGTTTTTGATCAATACACCCGGATATTTTCCCGTAGGCTGCTGGTTCTGCCAGATCAGTTTTCCGTTCACCCAAACTTTTTCTATTCCTGTAGATAAGGCCTTGCCATTTTTTACGTCGGCATTGTCTATTACGGTGGCCGGATTAAACAGCACCAGGTCTGCAAAATTACCGGCTTTGATAATACCCCGGTCTTTAATGCCTAAGTGCTCTGCAGACAATCCGGTCATTTTATACACGGCAGTTTCCAATGGCATGAGTTGCTGTTCCCTTACATATCTGCCAAGCACTCTCGGAAATGAACCATGGCCACGCGGATGTCCGCTGCTGGATCCATCCGAACAGATATTGGAACCGGGCCAGCTGATGAAATCGGCTACGTCCTTATCATCCATGGCTTTGCCCATAATGGTTTCTGTTCCCTCATTAAAATCCGGATATTTTTTGTCGAAAGCAGCTGCCATAGCTATTAAATTCATCAGCGTCACAGGTTCTTTTTCTTTTCTGATGCCGGCTATTTCCGAAATGGTCTTTCCCTCATAAGAACGTTCTGGTGCAAAGCGGATCAATACGGATTTGCTGGCATCAAATAACTGGTTTACTGCAAATTCTGCACTGCTCAGATTGGTATAATCGCGGTTGGGAAATAAAATTTTTAAGGTAGAATTCCAGAAATTGTAAGGATATACGTCGGCTGTAATGTTGATGCCGGAAGCTCTTGCAGTTTGCAGTCTTTCCAATAACTGCGGGGCAGTTCTCCAGAGGTCTTTACGGGCAATTTTAATATGCGAAATCTGAACAGGAATTTTTGCGGCGGCCCCGATTTCAATGATCTCTGTAATGGCTTCCTCCAGATTAACATCTTCACTTCTGATATGGCTGATATACCTGCCATTGTATTGCGCAGCCACTTTCGATAATTCAATCACTTCTGCCTTATTTGAGTAAAATGCAGACTCATATTCCAGTCCGGTTGCCAGGCCAAAAGAACCCTTTTTCATTTCTCTGCCTAACTCGGCCTTCATAGAATCGAGTTCGCTGTTTTTAGCAATCCGGAATAGGTCATTGTCACCCATCGCATTCCTTCTTAAAGTAGAATGACCGGTGTAAGTAGCCACATTCACAGCAACAGGACGCTTTTTATAAAAAGCAGTTAATGTATCCATCGCATAGCTGTCCCCATCCTGACCAATAGCAATGGTGGTGATTCCCTGACTGGTGGTTGGAATGGCTTCCGGCTTGGATTTTAATCCGCCAAAATGGTGGCTGTGTGTATCTATAAAACCAGGAGCCAGTACCAGACCGTTTCCATTGGTTACGGTTTCATTCATGAAAGGGGTAAGATCTCCGGTTTCTGCAATGATATTGTCTATGATTCTTACCGCTCCTTTCATGGCAGGCAGTCCGGTTCCATCTATGATATTGACGTTAGTGATCAGTTCTGTGTAAGGGATTTTAGGTGTATTACCATCAAGGATATCATTTACGATACTGCGAACCAATCCATTGGTTCCGCTGGTAAGAATAATGACGGTGGTCTTTGTGTCGGTATTCCGTTCTATGGAATTCAAAAAGCCTACCCAGCTGCCGGTATGTGCCATTGTTTTTCCATTGTTTTTGATACCCCAGCCAAATCCGTAATTATAGGTACTTCCATCATTTAACTTAACAGGGGTAAATGCTTCTTTTAATATTTCAGCTCCAATCAGCTGATTGGTGTACAATGACTGTTCCCACTTCAGCAGGTCTTCGGCAGAAGCATAAATATTACCATCACCAATTACTCCATCCATTCTGATCAGATCATTCAGCTGGTTCTTTCCGTTGACGCGTTCAAAACCTTTAACCCGCTCCTGACCAGCAGTTAATTGACCGTTCATTTGCAGGTAATAAACAAAACTGTTTTTCAGACCCAGCGGGGTAGCTATCTGCTGCTTAAAAAGATCTTCTGTTTTTTTTCCGGAAATTTTTTCGAGGATAGAACCCAATAAAATATAGCCGGTATTGGAGTATTCCCATTTTTCTCCGGGAGCAAAGCGAAGTGCAGGTTGGTGGTTTACCAGCAGCTGTAAAACTTTGGCGTTGTTTAGTGTGTCGAGTGTATTGTTGAACTGGTTTGCCAGCTCAAAATATTCTGTTAGTCCGGATGTATGGGTAAGCAGTTGTCTGATCGTAATGGCAGGGTAGGGGAAAGCGGGTAAATACTGTTGCACCCGATCATCAAACTGCAACTTGTTTTGCTCCTTCAATTGCATAATCATCATTGCAATGAATTGCTTGGATAATGATGCCAGATTAAACGAGGACTGTGTGCTAAGCGGCTTTTTAGAATCAAAAGAAGCAACACCGGCTGATTTCTGGTATACAATTTTTCCATTCTCGGCCAATACCACCACCCCGTTAAAGAGGGCCTTATCCTGCAAAGCAGAAAGTGCAGAATCAAGGGTATGGATTTGAGCAGGCTTAAATTGCGCAGAAAGCGGGTTGGCGCATGTATTGAACAACGCATACAGCAGTAAAGGTTTAATTAGTTGCTTCATGGCATTAAATGTATAACTCTTTAAGACATTTCCTTTAAATAGCAGGGAGCTGCATCAATTTAAAGAATGATAATTCTCATGTTTTGTTTTCTCATATTGTTACTATATTCGTAAAAATAGAATTGCGTATGGGTCCTTCCTCGCTGATAGTACTGATAATTGCCGCTTTGGCCTTCTCAGGCATTGCAATTTTTATCTCCAGACTTGTATTAAAAGCCAGTACCAACAAGCAAAAAGGGGAGCCTTATGAGTGCGGTATTCCTACCACCGGTAAAACATGGGTCCAGTTAAATGTGGGGTACTATCTTTTTGCGCTGATTTTTCTGATTTTTGATGTGGAGCTCGTCTTTTTATATCCATGGGCTGTTGTTGCAAAAACAACAGGCTGGCTGGCATTTGTAGAAATCGTTATCTTCTTTTTTATATTATTTATGGGTTTCCTGTATGCACATAAAAAAGGTGCATTGAAATGGATATAATCTTATATACGAATGACTGAACAAAAAAATACAGCTATTGACTTTCCGGGTCAGATTCATGAAACTCCCGGGGGAGGAATAGTGCTGAGCAAACTGGATGATGTGATTAACTGGGCCAGGTCCAATTCATTGTGGCCTTTAACCTTTGCTACCAGTTGTTGCGGCATTGAATATATGTCTGTAGCAGGTGCCAAATACGATTTTTCGCGTTTTGGATTTGAAGTGGCAAGAGCCACACCCCGCCAGGCAGATGTAATCATTATCGCAGGCACCATCGTTAATAAAATGGCTCCTGTATTAAAGCGCTTATACGATCAGATGGCCGATCCGAAATATGTAATTGCAATGGGCGCCTGTGCAATCAGCGGGGGGCCTTTCTTTTATAACACCTATTCTGTGGTGAAGGGGGCGGATCATGTTATTCCGGTAGATGTTTATGTGGCTGGCTGTCCGCCAAGACCTGAGGCACTGTTGCATGCACTGATCTCTTTACAACATAAAATAACGAGTGGCCAAACAAGAGAACAAATAAGAGAATCCCAACCCCCAAAAGGGCTTTAGCAGGGCCTCTTCAACGAAAATAAAGATGAACAACGAAGAACTTAAATCTGAACTAACCGCCTTACTGCCAACCGCAGCTTTTGAAGAAGCGGATGGATTTATTAATATGCAGGTTGAGGCAGCTGACTGGCTTAAACTGGCCGGGGAATTAAAAAGCAATCCCAAACTTCATTTTGATTACCTGTTTTGCTTAACCTGTATAGACTGGAAAACCCATCTTATGATGGTCTACCATTTATCCTCTACCATA
>CALPNW020000093.1 GCA_943325035.2 Sphingobacterium thalpophilum
CCGCACCACTGTAAAACCCCTGTGGCCAGGCCTTTCATAGCATAGAAATCGAGCGGGGCACTCTTGCTTCTCCATCCCTGTTCATGGTTGTTGCCCGATGTAAAAAGGCAGAAATGCTCTTCTTCAATAAATCCTTCTTCTTTAGTGCGATAGGTTTTACCGAATTCAAACAGCTGCAGGTTATTATTTTTTCTGTTGAGGTTATAGGCAATTGTTTCCAGTCCGCTTTCCAGCATGGTTGGTCTTAATACATCCAGTTCCGCACTGAGGTTATTCATCATCTTCACCGTATAAGCACTGGTTTCCTCATCAAAGTATTTGCTGTTGGTGATGGAGTTGGTGATGATCTCTGTAAATCCGCTGCCCACCAGAAAGCCGGCTATCTTTTCGCGAAGGCTTTCTTTGATACCCAGGGTTTCTACCGCAGGGCTGATGCTGATCATGGAAGGGATTTCTACATTGTCTAATCCATCGATCCGGAGGATCTCTTCTACAATATCTGCCGGAATACTGATATCCGGTTTGCTGTATGGGACTTCTACCGTCAGTTCGTCCAGACTTTCTCTGGCAATGGTAAAACCAAGTGCGGTGAGTATGCGTTTTACCTTGTCTGCATGGTAATTTTTACCACTTAACTTTTTCAGGTAATGATTTTTGATGGAAACCGTAACACGGGGTTTAGGGTCGGGGTAAAGATCGGTGAGCTCGCTGGAAATTTCTCCGCCGGCCACTTCCTTAATCAACAGGGCTGCACGTTTCAGTACATTTGCTGTATTGGAAATATCGATACCTTTTTCGAATCTGGTTGCTGCGTCTGTTCTTAATCCATGACGGATAGACGTTTTACGGATGCTGACAGAATTAAAACAGGCACTCTCTAAAAAGATAGCAGTAGTGCTTGCGGAGACTCCGCTTTTTGCTCCGCCAAAAACGCCTGCAATACACATGCCTTCGTTGACATTGCAGATCATCAGGTCTTCTGCGTGCAGCTTTCTTTCCTTATCGTCGAGGGTAATGAAAGGCGTATTTGCAGAAAGATTCTTTACAATGATCTCGTTGCCGGTTATGGCAGCAGCATCAAAAGCATGCAGTGGCTGCCCGGTTTCGTGCAGAATAAAATTGGTGATGTCTACAATATTATTAATGCTTCTTACCCCGATTGCGGTGAGTTTGTTCACCAGCCATTCCGGTGATGGTTCAACGGTAACACCCGAAATGGTGAGTCCGGCATAGCGCGGGCAATCCACACTGTTTTCTACCGTCACTTTAATGGGCAGATTATTGTTATCGGCTTTAAAGCCATTCGCATAAGGCGTTTTAACCCTTGTTTCTTTCTGGTGATGGGTTAAATAGGCAGCTACATCCCTTGCCACTCCCATATGACTCATGGCATCCATTCTGTTGGGGGTAAGCCCGATTTCATAGATCCAGTCGGAATAAGGATTAAAATAGTCTGCAGCCGGTGTACCTGCAACTGCGGTATCCGGTAAAATAATGATCCCATCATGACTGTTCCCAATGCCTATTTCATCTTCGGCACAAATCATACCCATACTTTCCTCGCCACGGATCTTCGCCAGTTTCATGGTCATCGGATCGCCGGTTAAAGGAAAAATAGTCGTTCCAACGGTTGCTACCACTACTTTCTGTCCTTTTGCCACATTGGGGGCTCCGCAAACTATTTTTAAAGGGGTTTCACCTCCGGTGTTTACCAGGGTAAGCCTTAACTTATCTGCATTGGGGTGAGGATTGCATTCCAGCACTTCTCCGATCACCAAACCTGCCAGCCCGCCCCGGATCTTCTCATATTTTTCCAGGCTCTCTACCTCAAGTCCTATGGAGGTGAGGATCTTTGATAATTGCGCCGGATCTATTGCTTCGGGTAAATATTCACTTAACCAATTGTAACTGATAGTCATACTTGCTGCTGCTTTGAAGTTGGCAAATTTAAGGTTTATGATTTATGGTTGATGGTTTATGATTGAAGATTTATGGTTTAAGGGTCGTTTCCCCAATCCTGTTCTCCTCCCGCATCCGTATTCATCTACCGTGATATAACCCTATCCTTATTACGTAAAATCCACCGAAGGGTCACTATATTTTAAAACTTTCTTTCTTCACAGTGTTATGTTAATTACGACAAATAAAAGGGTAAAACTTTTGAAATTGGGGGATAAGCATAGTAAATTGTGTGAATGGGGGGTAAATTGGTGTGAATAAGCCCTTAATACCCTGTGGAATAATATAGATTGGTAAAAAATTTCAAGCTCCACTCAGTTCCGTTTATATTCGCTCCCCCTCATCGATGCAGGAAACAATTTTTTAACACTTATTTTCCTGAACCGGTGACCAAAACATTACTAACCGACAAGTATCAACTGCTTCAATGGATATTACCAGCTTAAATAAAGACCGGAAAAGAAGAAAACCTTCTATTGACCTGAGTACAATGGTGTATGGCAAAGTACCCCCTCAGGCCAAGGAACTGGAGGAAGCCATTTTAGGTGCCCTGATGCTCGAAAAAAGTGCATTTGACACCGTTTCGGAGATCATTAAGCCGGAATGTTTTTATGTGGATGCCAATCAGCATATTTTCAGAGCCATGCAGTCGCTGCAGCAGAAAAGTGTACCGATTGATATTCTCACGGTGGTAGAGGAACTGAAGATGCAGGAAATGCTGGACATTGTAGGTGGCCCTTACTATGTAACCAAACTCACCAACTCGGTGGTTTCTACGGCCAATATTGATGCGCACGCCCGTATCGTATTGCAGAAATTCATTCAGCGTGAACTCATCAAAATCAGTGGTGAAATCATTGGAGATGCTTACGAAGACAGTACAGATGTATTTGATTTGCTGGATGAGAGTGAAACCAAGATGTTCAATATCACCAACAATTACCTGAAAAAGAACTTCGAAGATATTGGCAATGTACTGGTAGAAGCCATTACCCGTATTGATGAATTGAGAACCAAAACAGAGGAAATCTCCGGTGTGCCGAGTGGATTTGCTTCACTGGACCGGATTACCTATGGCTGGCAGCCAACGGATCTGGTGATCCTGGCAGCACGTCCTTCCGTGGGTAAAACCGCGTTCGCCCTAAACCTTGCGCGCAATGCCGCCTTACATCCTACCAAGCCGGTTGGGGTGGGTTTCTTTTCCCTGGAAATGAGTGCTGCCCAATTGGTGCAGCGTATTTTAAGTGCGGAGAGTGAGATCAAAATGGAGAAAATCAGCCGTGGTAAACTGGAAGATTATGAATACCAGCAGCTCCACAGCAAGGGAATCAAAAAACTGGAAAATGCTCCTTTATACATAGATGATACGGCCGCACTGAACATTTTTGAGTTCAGGGCCAAAGCCAGAAGAATGGTGAACAAGCACAAAGTGGGCATTATCATCATCGATTATCTGCAGTTAATGAGTGGCAGTAATGACAGGGGCGGTAACCGGGAACAGGAGATCAGTAATATCTCCCGTAACCTGAAAGCACTCGCTAAAGAATTAAAAGTTCCCATCATTGCCCTTAGCCAGTTAAGCCGTGCTGTAGAAACCAGAAAGGAAAGTAAAATGCCTCAGTTGAGTGATCTGCGGGAATCAGGTGCCATTGAGCAGGATGCCGATATGGTGATGTTCATTTACCGTCCGGAATACTATGAGGTAATGAACAACGAGATGGGCGAAAGTACCAGTGGAGAAACGCATATCCGTATTGCAAAACACAGAAACGGTTCTCTGGAAACCATTAAACTGCGGGCTAAGCTCGATATTCAGCGATTCGAAGAATGGGAAAGCGATGCGGGTCCTGGCGGAAGCTGGAAGCCAATTACACCCAACCTTCCTTCTACAGGCGGGGGCCGTGCAGATGGCCCTGCATTGTTTATTCAGAAAGGCAGCAAAATGAACAGTGGTGCCGATTTTGACGAAGGGCTGGATCAGGATGCACCTTTTTAACGGCTATTGAAATTCTATGGCTATTCCTTTTTTTTATGAAACAAGTTTACCCGGGCTTCCGGGTCTTTTTACCCTGTCGGGTGAAACCAGCAAGCACTGTATTCAGGTACTGAGAATGCAGCCTGGTGAAACCATTGCCTTAACGGATGGCATGGGTACAAAATACGAGGCAGAAATTATTTCCGCAGATAAAAAACAAACGGTGGTGACACTCAGTAATAAAGTACTGATACCCATGCCCGAACCTCAAACAAGCATTGCAATTTCTTTTGTAAAGAACCCTTCCCGGATGGAATGGTTTCTGGAGAAAGCCACAGAAATTGGTATTGCGGCTGTTTATCCGCTGATTGCCGAAAGAACAGAACGTACCCATTTTAAAGCAGACCGCTGGGAAAGCATTATTGTTTCTGCCATGTTGCAAAGCCAGCAGGTTTGGAAAACACAATTGCAGGAGCCGGTTGCGTTCCATGAATTGATCAGCCGTCGGTTTGCAGGCACTAAAATGATCGCCCACTGCGAAGATGATTCCAAAAACAGTATTGTTTCTCTGCAAAAAGCAGTTGCTCAGTTGATACTGATCGGGCCGGAAGGAGACTTTAGTAAGGAGGAAATTACTGCCGCCCTTGCCTGTGGTTTTCATCCGGTTAGCCTGGGTATTACCCGGCTCAGAACAGAAACTGCAGGTATTGCCGCCGCCGTTCTGCTCCAAAACAGGTAATGAGGTATTCTCCAAAACGGGTAAAGATTTTGTAACTTCATGCTATGCTCCAAAAATCATTTTTTGTGCCATTTTGTGCAGCACTGCTACTGTACGCCTGTTCCTGTGCAGACGGGAAAAAAGCGCCGGTTATACGGGACCTGTCGGTTACTGTGCCCACTTCTTTTAATACCATTTTTTTTGATAGTGCTTACCTCGATACTTTTTTATTGAAGCATCCCGAATTTGTTGCCTATTCAAAACAATACAAGGATTTTTATACCGGAAGGAACTTTCAATATGCCTGGTTTGATTCTGTTGGTTTTTCGGAGCAGGCGCACAATTTTTATAATCTGCAGAATGACTATATAGCATCAATGGGCGATAGCAGTATCTACAATGACCTGCTGCACCGTCTGTATGATTCTCTGGGAACCTACCAACAGATTCCGGATACGGAAAATGCCAATGTATTGCTGGAAGAATTATTGATGACCGGTCAGTTTTTTAAATATGCTTCCAAACAATACAAGGGTGCAGAAATCAATCCGGCAGAACTGGGCTGGTATATTCCCCGTAAAAAAGTAAGCCTGAGTGCTTTGCTGGATACACTGGTCAATAAAAAGCCGGAGGATCCGCAACAGTATACACTGATCAACCGGCAATATATCGCATTGGAAAAGGCATTGCTTCATTATGTGCAACTCGAGAAAAAAGAGTTATCGGATACGATTGCCAAACTTAAAAAATCATTGAAAGAAGGAGATTCGGCTGCAGTTGTTCCCGCTATCAAAAAGCGGCTGAATCTGTTACAGGATGCCGTTTTTACGGGTTATAACAATGTAGTGGATGAGGCGCTGGTAAATGCCGCAAAAAAATACCAGCGTACCAATGGATTGTCCGACGATGGGGTGATAGGTAATAAAATGATTGCTGAATTGAATGTGCCGGTAAAAAAAAGGATAGAGCAAATACTCGTGAACATGGAGCGTGCCAGATGGATGCCGGTAGAACGGGGAAAGGATTTTGTTCTGGTGAATATTCCCGAATTTAAATTGCATGTATTTGAAAATGGCAAACAGCAGTTGGAGATGAAAGTAATCGTAGGTTCTGCCGCACACAACACCGTCATTTTTACTGCGCAACTTAAATACATTGTATTCAGTCCTTATTGGAATGTGCCGGCCAGTATTACCAGAAATGAAATAGTACCTGCCATCAGAAGAAACAGCAATTATATCAGCAAAAATAATATGGAAGTAACCGGGTATGTTAACGGTCTTCCGGAGATCCGGCAAAAACCGGGTCCGCACAATGCACTTGGGCTGGTGAAGTTTTTATTTCCGAATAGTTTTAACATCTATCTGCACGACACACCGGGTAAGCATTTATTTGAACAGACGGGCAGAGGCTTTAGTCACGGCTGCATCCGGATAGCAGAGCCTAAAAAATTTGCAGAGTACCTGCTTCGGGATGACCGGCAAACCTATACCAGCGAAGCAATAGACAGTCTGATGAATCTGGGCAGGGAAAAATGGGTGCCCCTTAAAAAGCAGTTACCCGTATTTTTAGTATATTTTACTGCCTGGGTAGATGCAGACGGGGTATTGAATTTCAGAAATGATTTTTATGGCCATGATAAAAAAATGGCTGCAAAATTGTTCAACAATTAAACTGGTAAGGATGAAGATAACAGAGGTAACAGACCGGCAGACGGCTAAGGAATTCCTGCAGGTGAATGCAATGATGAATGCAGCTAATCCTGCCTACATCAGGGCTTTGGACAATGAAGTCAATGAAGTATTTGATCCTGCAAAGAATAAGCTCTTCAAATACGGAGAAGCCCGGCGCTGGATTGCCACAGCCGATGACGGCAGTCTGGTGGGAAGGATCGCTGCTTTTACCAATGAAAAATACATCAATAAGGGAACGGAATTTAAAACAGGAGGCATTGGTTTTTTTGATTGCATCAATGACCAGGCAACTGCCAATGTGTTGTTTGATACTGCGGCGCAATGGCTGAAGGAAATGGGCATGGAAGCCATGGATGGTCCGATCAATTTTGGGGATCGCGACAAGTGGTGGGGACTGATGGTAGAGGGTTTTAACAGTGAACCGATGTACGGCATGTCGTTCAATCCGGAATATTACCAGTCACTTTTTGAAGGCTATGGTTTTAAGAATTACTACAACCAGTATTACTATAACATGAGTGTAGACGATCCGTTGCCGGAACGCTTTTCTGAACGCCATGCCAGGTTCAGCAACAAGCCCGGCTATTCTGCAAAACATGTAAAGCTGAACGAGCTCGATAAATGTGCAGGCGATTTTGCCACTGTGTACAATGCTGCATGGGCACAACACGGAGAAGCCAAGGAAATCACCAAAGAACAGGTGATGAAACTCTTTGCAAAAATGAAACCCATTATGGATGAACGGGTGGTTTGGTTTGCCTACTATAAAGAGGAGCCGATTGCCATGTTCATTAATATTCCGGACATCAATCAGTACTTTAAATACTTTAATGGCCGTTTTGGCCTCCTGCAAAAGATCCATCTGCTCTGGATGAAATTCAGGGGAACCAATAAACGGCTTACCGGGCTGGCATTTGGGGTGGTACCAAAATACCAGTCGCTGGGGGTAGACAGTTACCTGATTTATGCCTGCAGTATAACCATGCTGGGCAAGGGATTTTATCACCAGTACGAAATGGGCTGGGCGGGAGACTGGAATCCTAAAATGGTGAATATCTATAAAAGCCTGGGTGGAAAGCAAAGCAGGAAAATGGTCACGTACCGTCATATTTTCAACGATCAGATTCCGTTTGAAAGACATCCGGAGATGGACTATAAATAAGTTATATTGCAACCCGTTTCTATGGAAAACTTCATTGTATCAGCCCGAAAATACCGTCCCCAGAATTTCAATACAGTTGTGGGGCAGCAGCATATTACAACTACGCTGAAGAATGCTATTAAAAACAACCAGCTGGCACATGCTTTTTTGTTCTGTGGTCCGAGAGGAGTAGGTAAAACCACCTGTGCAAGAATTCTTGCAAAAACAATTAACTGTACCCATCAAACCAAAGAAGGCGAAGCCTGTAACGTTTGTAACAGTTGTGTTTCTTTCGATGCCGGCACTTCACTGAATATCCATGAACTGGATGCTGCAAGTAATAACTCGGTAGATGATATCCGTGCACTGGTGGAGCAGGTTCGCTTTGCGCCACAGGCCGGTAAATACAAAGTATATATTGTGGATGAGGTACACATGCTGAGTGCCAGTGCCTTTAATGCATTTTTAAAAACACTGGAAGAGCCGCCACCCTATGCTATTTTTATTCTGGCCACTACAGAGAAACATAAAATTCTTCCTACCATTTTAAGCCGCTGTCAGATTTTTGATTTTAAGCGGATCACCAATAATGATACGGTAGAACATTTACAGGAGATTGTAGATAAAGAACATATCAAGGCCGAAAAGGCCGCCTTACAGGTAATTGCGCAAAAGAGTGAGGGTTGTATGCGTGATTCACTGAGTATTCTCGATAAAATAGTCAGCTTTACCAACGGGGAAGTGACTTACAAGAATACGCTGGAACACCTGAATATCCTGGACGAGGATTATTTTTTTAAATTACTGGACTGTATGCAGCAACAGGATATGGCAGGTGCCATGTTATTGTTTGATGCCATCAACAGAAAGGGATTTGAGGGAGATCTGGTGTTGAACGGATTTGCGGAATTTATCCGTAATCTTCTTGTGTCCAGAGATCCTAAATCGGCCTCTTTGCTGGAAGTGGTGGAAGGAATGCAGTCTAAGTATATTGAGGTTGCCGGAAAAACAAGTTTATCGTATCTGGTAAGTGCGCTCAATATCCTGAATGATGCAGAGATCAATTTCAAGATGGCGCGCAATAAAAGGTTGCATGTAGAACTGGCGTTGATTAAACTGAATTTTTTACAGCAAGCCATTGATCTGGCTAATGACAAGGGAGCAGTTGTAAAAAAAAAACGACTTGACAATCCCATAGCGTTCCGCACAAAACCCATTCAGCCACTCACCCCTCCGGCGCCTCCTGTAGCTCTGGCCACGGCGGGTTCCGGCTTACCACCGGTTAGAATTATTCCAACACTAGCTGCTATTGCGGTGCCTGCTGCAAAATTATACATCGATCAGCCACCGGTAGCTGAATCAGCCATAGATACTTCCGGCATACCGCCGGTAAATCCTGCTTTTTCCAATCCCATTCAATCAAGGGCTATTGGCGGAACCGGAGGAAAGAAAAATTTACTTGAAGCCCTGCGCGAAAAAGCAGGTTCTGCCTATGATATTCAGGAAGTAAAAGAAGCAGAGGTTCTGGAGATGGAGCCACTAAAAAAATTCTGGACGGAATATACCGCTGAGCTCGAAAAACAATTAAAACATTCGGCCGCGGGTACTTTTAAAATTGCCAGCCTCGATATAGATTCTGATATTCATTTTACAGTAAGTGTATCTGCTATTACTGCGCAAAAATTTGTAGAACAGGAAAAGCTGGAACTGCTGGAACAAATTCATAAGCTCTTCAATAACCGAGCTATCGGGTTCACGGTGCTGGTATCTGCCGGAGAAAGGGAAGACGTTCCCCTGCACATGAAACTGAACAGTAAGCAGAAATATGAACGCATTGCCGAACAATATCCTTTACTGCGTGATCTGAAAGAAAAACTGCGCCTGGAAATAGACTATTGATATAGAGAAGATCAGCGGGTTATTTTTTTGTTACAGGCTGTACAAACTACCAGAATATTTTCGGCAAATTTGGGGCTTACACTGTGCTTTTTGCCGTTCACTTCAATCTCTATCAGTTCATCATATTCCTGCCTGGCTCTAACCCTGATGGGTTGATTAATGGACAGCCCCATTTTATCGGCATACTTTAAAAAAGCGGCACTATTGTCTTTAACGCCCACCATCTTACAGGTGTGCCCCACCTGTTCTTCCATCAGTGTTTTCTGGTGAAGTATTGTGATCACTCCTTTTGCGTTTGGAATAGGATCTCCATGCGGATCGGACACAGGATAGTTGAGTAATTTATCCAGTTTATCTATGAGTTTTTTACTTTGAATATGTTCCAGTTGCTCTGCCACTTCATGCACTTCATCCCAGCTGAATGCTAATTTCTCAAATAAGAAGGTTTCCCATAAGCGGTGTTTCCGGATTACATCAACGGCTATCTGTCTGCCCTCCCTGGTGAGCGAGGATTTACCGTATTTCTCGTATTTAATCAGCTTTTTTTCTTTGAGCTTTTTGAGCATATCATTTACCGTAGCAGGTTTAACCCCCAGATGCGCAGCCATTTCGTTGGTGCCGGCCTCGTTTTTATTAACCATTTCAACGGTTAGTTGAAATAGTGATTTCAGGTAATTTTCTTCTGTAAATGAAAGCATCAGAACAAATATACAGTTATTTACAAAACATAATTTGTTAGGTTAGTCTAACAAATATACTTTTGCTAATATAACATTCTTTGATATGGGAGCTTTGATTTTAAGGACAGGGATCTTGTGTTGCGCGGTATTTACCGTGGTTACAGCAGCAGCAGCACCGAATTTTGCTGTTGTAACTGATACGGTTCCGGCACCTGTTTTCAGGCCTGTTCCAAAAAACAAACCTTCAACGAACGACTTTGGAGAGCAATTCCTCAACGAGGTTGTAGTGACAGGTACTTTAAAAGAAGTCAGAAGGATGGAAAGTCCTGTTCCTGTAGAAGTCTACAGTCCGGCGTTCTTCCGGAAAAATCCGGGCTGCAGTATTTTTGATGGCCTGCAAATGGTGAATGGCGTGAGACCGCAAACCAATTGCAATGTGTGTAATACGGGCGATATCCGCATCAATGGATTACCCGGTGCCTATACCATGATGCTGATCGATGGAATGCCGATCGTGAGCAGCCTCTCTACAGTCTACGGATTATCGGGTATTCCCAATTCACTGATAGAACGGGTAGAGATCGTAAAAGGACCGGCTTCCTCTTTGTACGGAAGTGAAGCCATCGGCGGACTCATCAACATCATCACCAAAAAAGCAGCGGGTGCACCTGCTGTTTCTGCTGAACTAATGTCAACCAGTTGGGGGGAGCTGAACCTGGACCTTGGATTTAAAATCAATGCAGGAAAAAAGCTGTCGGTACTTACCGGAATCAACCATTTTAATTTCCAGCATACCATCGATAAAAACGGGGATGGGTTTACTGATATGAGTTTGCAAAAACGATGGTCGGTATTTCAGAAATGGAGC
>CALPNW020000094.1 GCA_943325035.2 Sphingobacterium thalpophilum
CCGTTATTGGTAACCGCTATGTATTTTTTATTATTACTTACAGCCAGGTTCAATGGAAGATCTCCCAATACCAGCTGTTTACCTACAGGTGATATAGACCATCCGTTGGGTAGTAATATTCTTTTTTTATCAAGCTCTGTCATTGTTTGTCCGAATGCAATATTCATCAGTGCAAATGTTGCCAATGACAGGGCGAATGTTTTGAAGGTTGATTTCATATTATTTATTTTATTGCCATCCTTGATTTTGAACCAGATTTGGATTTAACACAATGTCGGCATTGGATATAGGATGAAAATATTTTTTGTCTTCAAATTTACGCACTTCATCATCTCTCCAGGTGATAAAACCTTTGCTGCCTTCAGAAAGTCTGGCAGATCCTGTTAGTGTATAATAAATTACCCCCGGAACTTTAACCGCTGGTGCTTTGTCTACAAATGCCACATCCGGAGTTCCGTTTCCGTCCAGATCCATGGGAAGATCTTTGGCCGGAACATAAATTCCTTTCCACTGCATTTCCAGCAATTTTCCTTTTTTCCAACGTAGCAGATCTGCATAACGGAGCCCTTCATATACCAGTTCAATACCCCGCTCTCTTCTTATTTCCAGTAAATATTTATCAGAAATTTCCGGAAAATATACATTCTGCATATAAGTATCTGCTGTTGCAGGCTCTGTTGCAGGAACGCCGGCTCTAGTTCTCAAAGCGCCAATGGTTTGGCTCCAGATGGTTGCGTCCATCAGATTCAATTCTGCTTTAGCTTCTGCATAGTTCAGCAACACTTCGGCATACCGGATCATACTGATTGAATTATTGGATTCAGTTAAACCATCTAATCTTTTATCGTCTAAACTGAATTTCAAAATATGGTAACCGGTAAATGTGTATCCAAAGTTAGCCGGAGCAGCAGTTCCGTCGCTTCTCTTGTATCCAAGTCCACGAACGGTTTGACCCAAACGATTGTCGCGGTTTTTCATCTCATTCACAAATACCATGGTGTCATAACCGGGAATATCAGTAAAACGTTTCCCATCGGTCATCATATACGTATTGATGAACTGTTTGTTCAGTCCCCATCTTGAACCAAAAGTAGCACTATTGAATTTCCAGGTAATTTCATGCCATCTTCTTAATGAATTATTAAAAATAAGCGACCACATCACTTCGTCTGTTACCGGATTTTCATTTGTAAATAAGGTACGGTAATCTTTTGAGGGTGTTCCTGTACTGTAAATTTTGTATTTTTTGGCATCTATTACTTTCTTTGCTGCATCGGCTGATTCGGTAAGCCATTTATTAGCTGTAGCAGTAAGGTTAAGCTGGGTATGGTATTTTCTGAATGTACCTTCAAATAAACATACTCTAGATTTAAAAGCAAGTGCAACCTGTCTGGTAACCAATGAAGAAGTTGCATCTTTGGTATCATATATATTTTCAGCAGCAAAGTTCAGATCGGCCAATACGGAATCCATTACTAAAGTACGTGGATCCCTTGCTTTATATAAAGTAGAATCACTGGTTGCCAGTGCTTTATTGTACCAGGGCACATCTCCATAGGTTTGTACTTTGTCAAAATAAAAGTACGCCCTGAAAAAACGGGCTATTCCGGCATAGTGATTACGAACTGCCAAAGGAATAGATGGGTTATTGTACCGCTCCAGAAAATAATTGATATTCCTGAGATTGGTCCAGCTCCAGGATCCTTCATTGATAGAACTGTACGCGCCCGCGATGTATGTTGGGGATAAACTTTTAGAGGTATAGTCTCCCATTTCATCATCCTGCACTATAGACAGGCCTGCAGGAAGTTGTCTCTGATAGAATGAAGTTACATACAGATCCAGGTCTTTTTCTGAAGTGAAAAAACTTGATGGAACCAGTTTGTCCATGGGTGTTTTTTCGAGAAAATCTTTTTTACATGAGCTTAAAGAGGACATCATGAAGGTTCCTGCAAAAAGGAACAATATTATTTGTTTAAATTTCATATCTATGAATTTTCGGAATGTTAAAAGTTAATGTTCAGACCAATAGTGATTGTTTTAAGCATTGGGTATGCATAGCCCTGGCCCGTTCCATTGGTTAAATCACCAATGGGGTTTTCCATTACTTCCGGATCAAAATTGTCGGTATGCTTAAACAATCCCGATAGGGTAAATAAATTCTGACCAGTTACATAGATGGAGGCTTTTGTCATTGCAAGTTTTTTCAGCAATTTTTCAGGTAGCGAATAATCGATGGTTAAACTTTTTAGTCTGATATAACCAACATCCTGCAGAAAGCGTGTTTGAGGAGCTCCTAAAGACCGGTCTGTTCCTAATGCTGTATACCCCCTGAATCTTGGGAAATAGGAATCCGGATTGGTAGTGGCATCCCAAAGGTCGTTCATCATTTTTTCTGGCTGGTAACCATAAGGGCGGTTATAAGGCCCATAGAATAAACCTGCTTCAGGTGCAAAGTACCAGTCTCTTTTACCTACCCCCTGAAAAAATGCGGAGATTCCAAATCCGTTCCAGTTTACCGCTGTATTGAAACCAAACTGGTATCTGGCTGAGTTGTTTCCTATTACTTTTCGGTCTCCCGGATCTCCCAATGTATTTTTTCCGGCATTTACAAAACCATCACCGTTGGTGTCGGCGAATTTAAGATCACCCGGAAGCCAGATTTTATTATTAGAGTTGATGATGAATTGCTGGTTGGCATGTTTGGTTATTTCATCCGCTGATGTAAATAATCCTAATGTAGTATAGCCCCATATTTCACCCACCGTTTGACCTACGTAATAAGATGACAAGAGATTGGTAGGATTATTGAATTTAGTAATAACCGATTTACTGTCCCAAACAGAACCTGAAAAACTGTATTCAAAAGGTTTTCCAAAAAGTTTGGTCTGGTCTTTCCAGGTAACAGCAATTTCCCAACCTTTTGTAGAAAGGTCTGCATAGTTTCCGGAAGGAACCGCAGCTCCAAATACAGCTGGTAAAGGCTGTCCGGCAGTAAACATATCTGTTGTGGTTCTGTCGTACCAGTCAAAAGTTATTCCCAGTTTTCTTTTTAATAAACTCAGATCCAATCCAAAATCCAGCGTAGTGGATCTCTCCCAGGTAAGTCCATCAGGAATTACACCTGGTAATGCCGTATAACTTCTTTGCACTCCTCCTAATACCACACTTGTTTTGCTGATTCCCATCTGCTCCAGAAAACGATATGGAGAAATATTTCCATTTCCAAGTGATCCAAAAGAACCACGGATCTTCAGATCATCCAACCAGGAACTGGTATTCTCCATGAATTTTTCTTTTGTTACTCTCCATCCTGCAGATACAGAGGGGAAGAAGCCATATCGCTGATTGGTAGGAAATTTAGAAGAACCATCATAACGACCATTGAACTCTAATAAGTAACGGTCATTGTATGCATAATTTAAGCGATAGAACATGCCCATGTAGGCCCATTCGGTGCCGCCACCTGCAATAGTGTAATTCAATCCATCCATGAGGTTAAAATCAGGCATAGAGGAAAGAAGCAATCCGTCTCTGCTGACATTCAAATTCTTTCCGGTAAAATTTTCCACGTTATATCCTACCAAAGCCTTTAACTCATGCTTGCCAAAACGTTGTTGTGCGTCTGCAGTAAAGTTGGCGGTAACATATTTTTCATTGGTATTAAATTCGCGAAGTAAGCTCCTGCCGAATTTAGATGTTGTACCAGGTGCATTACTGAAATTAATAAAATCATTCAGTCTGGTTTCATTCTGGTACTCCCTCGAATACGTGAAATCAGCTTTAAGTGTTAGTACGTCCTTAATCACTTTTGCAACCAGTCCACTTGTATTTCTGATATAGGTATTATTGCGGTTAGATTCATTGTTCCCTTCAATATAGGAAGCGTTCATATACATACTGGTGTTGGTATACGTGCCATCAGGATTGTTTGTTACAGCCATCGGATAACCCTGCCCTTCGATTGCTCTCCAGAAATTGCCATCGCCATCAGCGAACATGGGAAATTTATAAGTGAATGTAGTAAGGTCAAAATTATTCTGGAAAGTTAACCATGGTGTAATTTTAATATCACCCTTTGCGCGGATATTGTATTTATTGTATTTGTCCGGATTATAATTAAAAATTCCATCCTGAAAATAATACCTGCCCGAAACATAATAATTTACTTTATCAGTTCCACCAGATATACTGATCGATTGTTCCAGTGATGGAATGTTTTTGGCATTGACCAATGCATCCCAATCGGTGTTCCCGAAATACTCATAGCGACCCTTTGCTGAATTGTATTCTACCTGAGGTAAACTGGGGTCATCATTGTGTTTCTTTAATGCATCGAGGTATTCCAGTGAAAAAGGATAAATACTGTTTACCGAAATTGGATGTGAGTTGTAATCATACCAGGCATTAAAAGCTTCGTCGAAGTTCTTAGCCCACTGGTATCCGTTCGTGATATTTTTAGGAACTACTGTACGTTGATTAAACGAATAGCTGCTACTGTAGTCTACCTTAATTTTTCCTTTTTTAGCTGTTTTTGTAGTGATGAGTACCACTCCAAATGCAGCTCTCGAGCCATAAATGGCTGCTGAAGAAGCATCTTTTAAAACAGAAACGCTTTCTACGTCATTGGGGTTAACCAGATTTGGATCACCTTCAATCCCATCAATAAGTACCAATGCACTACCGCCACCACCAATAGAGGTGATCCCGCGGATATTGAATGTGGCACCTCTTGTTGGATTACCATCCACCATTTTCAGGTTAAGGTTAGGTAGTGCACCCTGCAACATCCTGGTAAGGGTTGGGGAAGGTCTGTTTTCCAACACTTCAGAAGTGATCTGTGAAACTGCACCAGTCAGGTTTAATTTTTTTTGTGTGCCATAACCTACCACCACCACTTCATTCAAATCCGATTGATCAGGATTCATTACCACATTCAACAATGCAGTTTCACCTGTTTTTACCTGTATCGTCTGTTTGGACACTTTGTAGTTGATGAAACTTACAGACAGGGTGTGCATTCCAGGAGTAATTGAAATACTGAAACTGCCATCATTGCCAGTTACTAATTTTTTCCCAATGCTTTCAACAAGAACAGTTGCTCCGGATAGTGGCGTTCCATTCTCATCTTTTACCATACCGGAAATCTTTCCATCTGATACTGCTTTGGCGACATTGAAATTGGTTGATGCAAACAGTTGATTCATCTGAAAAGTACAGGTGAATGTTGTTAATGCCAGAAATGCATATCTGACATAACTGCTTGGAGGTGATGATTTCTTCATGATCCAGATTTAGTTGAATAGTTGAACACATTGTGAGAGATTTCACAATGATGTGCAAGGTATCTGGGTCATGTTAACTTAAAATAAGCTTAAAGCAAACAAATTGTTATGTTAATGTTAACGCAATAAATTTTACAATAAATTTAAAAGAGAATAGAATGAGAAATCACCGGATCAGTAAAATAGTTCCGCTTAAAACATCCAGGCCCATTCCCCGGTCTATGATATAATAGTAGGAACCAATGGGTAACTGAGTACCATTAAAAGTTCCATTCCATCCGTTTGCATATGGTTTGGATTGAAAAACGATTTGTCCGTACCTATTAAAGATCTTTAATGATGACTGCGGATAAAATTCCAGACCGCTTATGTTCCAGCTATCATTGATTCCATCTCCGTTGGGCGAAAATGCATTGGGTATCTCTACTTTGGTAAACACTTTTACTTCCATGGTATCAGATACCAATCCACAGTTTTGTAATGCTTCTGCAAAAAGTATGTAGGAGGAAGTTTGTACAGGAGCTGCTATTGGTTGAAGAATATTTGTATTACTGAGTCCGCCAGGTGGCATCCAGAAATAATTATTGTAACTGCCTGTAATATTTCCATCCAATTGAATGGAGGAACCTTCAAAAATCCTTTTATCTGCACCGGCATTCACTACCGGGTTTTCGATGACAGTTAGTAAAACCGTTGTGGAATCTGCACATCCATAGTTGTTGATCACCTTCACCTGATAAGTGGTTGTTTGTATAGGAGCCGCTGTTGTTATTGCAGAAAACCCATTGGATAAACCGGTAAGTGGACTCCATCGATAGGTTTCACCACCGGTAGCGGTCAGTAAAATAGTATCTCCTGCACATAATATAGTGGCACTGGGTTGTATAGATGCTGCTGGTTTACTGACCACTTTTAGCCAGCTGGTGTCTTTAGAAAAACAGCCTTCTGTTGTTTTTAGGGTAACAATATAATTTCCGGTTTGTATGAGTTGCGCATTGTAGATACCCGGGTTTTGTAAAGTAGAACTGAATCCGTTTGGCCCTGTCCATGAATATTCCAGCAGTGCAGCACTTGCGGGTGTGGTTAAAACTGCATCAGATCCGGTACAGACCAACAGCGTATCTACCCCGGGATTAGTAGTTGGTTCTGCCAATACCCTGATGGTGGTGGAAGTGGATGCTACACTACATAATTCATTGCCTGCATTTGTTTTTTCCCCCACGCTTAAGCGATATTGAAAAGTGCCGGTGCCGGTTGGCGTTCTATTATAGATAATCGTATTTGCTCCGGTAATATTGGTCCAGCCCAGTCCATTATTATACTGCCACTGATAATCTGGATCTGCAAAACCCGATCCTACCGTTGCATTCATCGGATAGTTTAACTGCGATTTTTCACATACACTCATGGAGTTACCTGTACTGTTTTGTAAAGAAGTCACAATTGCAGGACCACATGGCCTGAACGTGATATCATCCAAAGCCAGATCGTTGCCGCATCCTCCTGCAGCATTATTGGTTATTCTTAGTACAACTGTATTTGTATTAATTGCAGGAGTGAAGAAGAAGCCAAATTGTTGCCATAGTGCAGAAGCCGATTCAGAAATAGCTCCGGTTGTATAGGAGTTTAAAACAGTTCCTGTTACTGTTTCAATCTTGAAGGTTAAATTAGGTTTGATACCATTGGCACCACAAGTGGTAAATTTTAATACATTTATCACCCATGCACCAAATTCATAGGTGGTATTTCCACAAAGACCTTTTACCGTGTCTACATAAAAATCATTAGGTGTGTAAGAAGCATTGATAAGCATAACTCTACCACCAGGGTCTCCTGTGTGATCAGATGATATATTATGCCATGTTGCACCGAAACACCCGGGTGAAGTATTGGTTATGCTATAATAACCATCACCAGGACAGTTATCTGTTGTGTAGGCTAAATTGGTTACTCCGAATTTTAAAGGCCCGGCTTGAGTTGTTTGATTCCCGAATGTAATATTCACTACCGGGTCGCCCAAACTTCCTGTACATAACTGTGCTTGAATATTTCTGCTAAACAGCATCAAAATAAACAGGGTAATTAATGGCTTTGAAGAAAACGCTTTCAATACGGATATGAATTAATATAAAGAGTCTTCTATACCCTTACTTTGATCACCATTTTTTTGATATTCCCCTCTCCGATAATTGGTGCATGTACATCATCCGGAAAGTATATGCCAAACTGGCCTTCTCTTAGCTGAAAATACATGTCGGGCTGATCAGCAAAAAACAGCACATCTTCCTCTAAGCTGTATGCACCTTTAGGCAGATTGCAGGTGCTTCTGGATTTCCATCCCACTGTTTCCTGGCCACTGATACAAACCTGAATATCTATATAGGTATTATGACATTCAAAGCCGTCTGTGGATTCAGCAATGGAAACCAGTTCCTTTTCCATGATAATGGCCCTGATATCCTCCCCATCTATCCGGATTTCCCCGGGTTCTAACGATAATAAATTGGTGGTATCAATGAATTCTATGGCTTTACTGAAACGATGATGCAGGGTTATATACCGGTCAATATTTTTCAGGCTATCTATTACCATTGGTTAGTTGTTTTATAGATAACTAAGTTAAGTAATCTTCGCTTACCGTATTCATAAGACCCCGGAACCTGATTAAAATTTACAGCCGACAGAAAGAAAAAAAGTTCTGCCGTCTGCCGGCAAGGCTCCCGGACCGGGATATCCTCCTGCCCTTCTGGTAAAATAGTGCATATCAAAAAGATTATTAATGCCTGTTTTGATGGTTATCTTTTTAAATATCCTTGCAGCAGCAGTAAGGTCTGTTACCAGGTATGAAGGAATCAGGCCATTTTGTGCATTGACCGTTGGAGCTATGGTATTGTTGGCATCACTGTAAACCTGATCCACATAACTTACCTGTGCAGTTAATTGCAGTTGAGCAGAGCCAGCAGTAATGCCTGTTCTCAGAATATTTTCCGGGGCGTTTTCTACCCGTTTCCCTTTGGTACTGGCATCTTTATGGTCAGTATCATACCGGGCATCGGTGTAACTGTAGGAGATAAATATTGATAATTCTGTATATGAAGCAGGTCGGACAATTTTTAATGGATTGAATTCAGCAAAGGCTTCAATCCCCCTGCTTTTACTATTACCCACATTGGTTATCAGACGATAGTTTGCCCCAAAGGGTACAATTGTACCCATCCGGTTATTGTAACTGAGATAAAAAGCGCTGATATCAAATTGCAGAATTGATTTTACTTTCCCCCGGTACCCAAGGTCTATCGTATACCCTTTGGCGTCTTTCAGGTTTTCGTCTACAACGTCGGTTGTTGGGGGTGCCTGTAAATTGGCAAATTGTATGGGTCTGTAGGCTTCGGAGTAATTGGCATATAATTCAGTTGATTTTCCGATATGGTATTCTGCACCTATTCCTTTTAACAGAAATGAACGGGTTCTTTTAATATTCTGGAGAATTACCGGTGAACCGTCAGCAGCAAAATTATTTCTGCCATCCGCAGAACCCATGAGCCATTCATACCGGATACCTGGAATTACCAGTAATTTTTCACCTATCCTGAATATAGTTTCTGTAAAAACAGCCGCATTGCCGGATTTAAAAGCAATGTCCTGCGCATAAACTCCGGCAACACTCATGTCGTAACCGGAACCATTGGTTCCTATTCCATTGGCCAACCGGTATGTTGTTCCGGTATACAAACGAAGGCCTCCTGAAATTGTATTGTTCATTCCTGCAAGCCGATAGGATGTTATGATTTTACTTTCCAATCCATAGTTCCTGTAACGGTCTGCTGTTAACGAACGGTTGTTGAATGCATTGGTTGAAGTATTGATACTGTCTTTTACAATAATTGACGATAAAAAACCTACGCTGTTTCTGTTTCCAATGGTTGCAAATAATTTGGTGTTCCAGCAGGTATTTTCATTCAGTTTGAAATTCAGGATCAAGGCAGGTGTAGTCCATCCGAGATCAAACCAGTTTCTTGCCCTGAAACTTTGCTGGGCATCCTGTGTTAGCTGTGAATCTGTTAATCCGCCTGCCTGCTTACTGCGTGTATGGGATTGCATGATCTCCGCAGTTAATGAAAGCTTATTATTAATTGCATATGTGATGGTCACAAAACCTGCATTGGAAAAGTATTGACTGTTATTTCTCCAGCCATTTCCGTTCCGGTGGTCAAAAAAACTATAGTACTGTAATTTTCCTTTCCTGCCACCAATAGCATTATAGGAATTAAACAATCCCTTACTTCCCATAGTTTGTTGGGTCTCTGCTTCAAAAGTTTTGTTGATCTCACTTCCGTTCTTTAAAATATAATTCACCATCCCGCCAAATTGCGGACCGTACTGCAGTGAACCCTGCCCTCTCACGATCTCAATACGCTGTACTCCCTGCAACTGAGGATTATAATAGGCTTCCGGATAACCAAACGGGTCGGCAGCTATATCATATCCATTCTGACGAATGTTGAATTCCCAGCTTCTGTTAGGGCTCAGCCCTCTGGTAGAAATACCAATCTGAATACCGCTTGCATCACTTTCCCAAACATGTATGCCGGGAACCTTTGCCAATACCTGTCGCATCGTATTGTTGACTACATTACCCTGTACATTATCCACAACAACAAGTGCACTTTTCCTTCCGGCATAAATAGATGTGCCAACTATCTCCGGCATCTGCTGAATATCGCTTTTACTGTTTCGTCCTACAACAGTGATGTCGGGAAGATTCCCCTTGTTATATGTAGCTGAATCTTTTGATGGTTTTTGGGCAAAAGTGAATAGACTTACTATGGCACTGATCATCATTAAACCAATTCTTTGCATTATTAAACTGACTCTCCTCATTGCATCGTTTATTTTGAAATGCAAGATTAGCGCAGTAAAAAAAACAAATCCATCTCAATCGGGAAATTGATTTATACAATCGGGAAAAAAAGATGGGTTATGTTTTTATTGGGGCTCTTCCATCTTTTGAACAGTAACCAGATCTGATAACTCCACATTCATTGGCAAAGCGCCTATCTGAACAATTGCCCGCTTGCCGCGGATCTCCTTTACTTCTCCGATCTGGTAATTTTTTTTGAGTTTTACCAATGAACCAATCATTATTTGCTGGTTGAGTTCAATATATTTTTTGTCTACTTTTTTAGCCAGCTTGTTCACTACAATAGATTCTTTTTGTTTGAATAAAAGATCCTGCAGATGCTTCACCACGTCGTTTTTATTGTCGGATTTTTTCCAGTCAAGAACGATTTGTTTCAGCTTACGTTCCATGTCTTTTAAATACACCAACCGGTCTTCTGTGATCTGATTCTGGTTCTTTAGC
This sequence comes from Sphingobacterium thalpophilum, assembly GCA_943325035.2. Lineage (GTDB taxonomy): Bacteria > Bacteroidota > Bacteroidia > Chitinophagales > Chitinophagaceae > Sediminibacterium. The sequence goes on from CALPNW020000094.1 coordinate 10,648, forward strand.
AGTTCCACCTGTTGTCTGTGCCGTTCCTTGTCTATGACCTGCACCATTTCTTTCTTCAATCGCTCATTCTCTTTCATTAACCTGCTCAGCTCTGTTCTTTCCTTGTCTAAAACCTGAAGATCCTGTTCGGTTCTGTTGAGTAAGCGGTCTAGTTTAAAATGATCTTCATCTACCAGTTTTCTGGCACGGTTAATCAGGTGCTTAGGC
>CALPNW020000095.1 GCA_943325035.2 Sphingobacterium thalpophilum
ATAAGGTTCCTGTGCCTGTCGTAAATCAGCTGAAACGCGTATTCGCTATCCTCTGCCAGTAAGCTCAATAATTTTGATTCTTCGTATGTGTTTGGATTGTTCAGGAATAAAAGGCTTGAAACACAATATAGAATAATTGATAATCATTTTATTTTCTTTTATTCAGGTTGTAAAAACAAGCTGGTGATTTTTTTACAGATGGTCTTAGGATCTGCACTGTTTCTATTGCTCAATACCACTACCATTAATTTTTCTTCCGGAAAAACATTGATATAATTTCTAAAGCCAATAGAGCTGCCGGAATGGTAGGGGTGGGTGCCGTTTTTATGGGCTTCAATGTGCCAGCCATATCCGTAATCCAGAAGCTGCCCGTTATTCAAGCTGGTTTTGGTCCAGGCTTTTTGCTGATAGGGAGCACTCAGTACTTTGTAATTCCAGAGCGCCGAAATCCATTTCAACAGATCAAGGGTGTTCGAATAAATACCGCCATCACCCAATACAGCACTGGAATTGCTCTGGTCGGTCAGCTCCCAGCTGTTATTCGTAAAGCTATGGCCAAAAGCCCTGTTTTTAACGGTAGAAATGCCGTTTTCAAAGGCCACCGTAGTGGTCATGTTCAATGGCTTAAAAATATGGGTTTGTAAAAATGTTGCAAATGTAGTTCCGCTTACTTTTTCTATAATCAATGCCAGTAGCGCGTAACCGGTATTGCTGTACCGGTAGGCCGTGCCGGGAACAAAATACAGGGAGTCGGCTTTTTTCAACAGCGTCAGGCAGTCTTTATCTTGTACCTGTTCGGTTTGCAGTTCCGGAATAAGGTCTTCATAATCGGGCAGGCCGGAACTATGATTCAGTAGCTGATTGATCCGGATATTGGATGTATAACCGGGCAGGTTTTGCAGGTACTTACTGATCTTATCGGTGATACTTAGCTGACCTTCCTGTTCCAGAAATAAAATACAGGTTGCCGTAAATTGTTTGGTTACGGATGCCAGCCGGAAATTAGTTCCGGCATTAATGGATGCTTTGCTGTTGATATTTTTAACGCCATAGCTTTTGCTGAACAGGATGGTGTCGTTTCTCATTACCAGTACGCTTGCGCCGGGATCGTGTTTGCTACCATAACCACTTAATATAGCATCAATGCTACGCTCGGTGTTTCGGTCATTTTTTACGGTGGGGATAGATTGCGCTGTTGCCGCCATCAAAAAGCAGGCAAATGAAAGCAATAACAGCATATGTTTTTGTAAGTTTTTCATGCTTTATGGTTTAATCTATTTCAACGATCAGTTCAACTTCAACGGCCATATTAAACGGAAGTGCATTGGTGCCAATGGCAGAACGGGCGTGTTTGCCTTTGTCACCCAGGATCAATACCATGAGATCAGAAAATCCGTTGATTACTTTGGGTTGATCATAAAAGTCGGCTGCACTGTTTACCAACCCCAGCACTTTTACAATTCTTTTGATCCTGCTCAGTTCACCCAGTTCGTTCTTTAACACGGCCAGCTGGTTGATAGCGGTTAATCTTGCAGCTGCATAGCCCTGTTCAATCGTTAGGTCTTTACCCAGTTTGCCGGTAATATAGGAGCCATCTTTTTGAGAAGGGCCTTTACCCGATAAATACAGCAAATTGCCCGTGCGCACGACGTTCACGTAGTTGGCAATTGGGCTACTGATGGAGGGGAGTTCGATGCCCGATTTTATCAACTGATCTTCGGGGGTCTGGGCCTGCACAAGGAGGGCTATCATAAAGAGCGGGAGACAGATCAATTGTTTCATTAGGATTATTTACGGGTAACGCCTGCAGGCAAAATCTTTGGGTTTTTAATGCGTAATTGTTTGTGGATACTGAATTGGCCAAAAACAACTTCAATGTCTTTACGGGTCACTTTAAATTCTTTGGCTAAAAAAGCCACCATATGGTCGGTTGCTTTGCCATCAGTTGGTTCTGCGGTAACACTCACTTTTAGCTGGTTTCCTTTTACTTTGCCAATTTTATTGAGTTTGGCGCCGGGTGTGCCCAATATATTCAGAATCAGCACATCGTTCTCCCAGCTGAAAAAAGAGTCTACCATGCTGTAAATTAAGAAATCAATCCGAAAACCAGATTGCATTACTTTTAAAGGAGAAATCAGACTATGGCTATCAAAAAAATACTGCTGCTCCTACTATTACAGGCATTTTTTTGCTGTGATATTGCCAAACAGCATAAAGTACTCAAGTATCCAAAACCCCTGGTACTGGTACAAACATTTGCCGAAAGTGCGGTGAATTTAAGGGTGTTGTACTGGACCTCGGATCACGAGAACAGTTGATTTTTTAATCAGTTAAAATAATAGTCTACTAATTTGATATAGTACTATATATTTGCCTGAATTCATTCAGAAATAGTATTTATAATAAAATTTTCCAACCCTCTAAATAGCAGTTTCTTGAAAAAGTGTTTTGTATTAATGTTGGCTCTGTCGGCTGGTTTGTTTTCTTTTTCTCAATCTTCAACATCTTACGCCAAAGAAATTGAGCAATGGACCGTTGGCCGTTATGCTTCATTGAGGGACACTGAAAGCGGATGGTTGAATCTTACCGGGCTTTACTGGCTGAAGCAGGGAACAAATTCCTTTGGAACGGATGCTAAAAATTCAATTGTTTATCCAAAAGGTTCGATAGTGCCTTTTGCGGGTACATTAGAACTCAATGGTACTACTGTAACATTAAAAGCTCAAAAGGGAGTGGCCTTAAAAGCCAATAACCAGCCCATCAGTTCGGGGGTGATTTTTTCCGCAGATACAGCAAATAATCCGGTACTGTCTTATGGCACATTGCACTGGACCATCATTAAAAGGGAAGACAAAATCGGTATCCGGTTAAGGGATGATAATAGCCCGGTACTTACTCATTTTAAAGGGATAGAACGATTTGAAACAGATGCTGCGTGGAGATTAACTGCCATATTAAAAGAACCCCTGTTCCCCACTACCATTCCGGTTAAAAATGTATTGGGCCAAACCGTAAACATGAAATTAATGGGCAAGCTGATTTTTACCATTAACCATACTATTTACAGCCTCGATGCAGTAGAAGAGGGAGAAGAACTCTTTGTGATTTTTGGAGATGCTACCAATGCCAAAACCACGTATGGTGCAGGCAGGTTCCTGTATACCAACAAACCGGATGCATCGGGCAAAACGGTCATCGATTTTAACAAGGCATTCAATCCTCCATGTGCTTTCACGGCCTTTGCCACTTGTCCTTTACCTCCAGAGCAGAATGTATTGCCCGTAGCTATTACGGCAGGCGAAAAGAACTTCGGCCAGCATTAAACACAGGCTACAATATTTTCGGGTGGCTACATTATTTTGCCGGTATAGTGCATTTGCATAAATTACAAGTGGAGTCTGCATTTCTATACCCTAAAACTGCGCTTATGCTATTTTCTTTTTCCGGCAAGGTGAAAGCCCTGCTGTTGATGATGTTAAACCTGGTGCTGATCCAGGCGATGTTTGCACAAACCAGTAAAGCTTACGATTCAGTGTTTATTGAAAAACTAAAATCGCAGGCACTGATCACTGTAGACGGTAAACAAAAGTCCGTACAGGAAATGGTGGATATGGTTTTCAGTTTTGGCGAACTGGGATTTCAGGAGGTAGAAACCTCCAGGTACCTCACCGGTATTTTAGAAAAAAACGGATTTACGGTTGAACGGGGCGCTGCAGGAATTCCCACTGCATGGTTTGCAAAATGGGGTAATGGAAGCCCGGTCATTGCGTTAGGCAGTGATCTGGATTGTATTCCCAAGGCCTCTCAGAAACCGGGTGTTGCTTATAAAGACCCCATCGTAGAAGGTGCTCCCGGACATGGAGAAGGTCATAATTCGGGCCAGGCCGTTATTATTTATGCAGCCATTGCAGTAAAAGAACTGATGCAAAAAAATAATATAACCGGAACACTGGTTATATGGCCCGGGGTAGCAGAGGAACTGGTAGCCAGTAAAGCATGGTATATCAGAGAGGGCTATTTTAAAAATATTGATGCCTGTATTTTTACGCATGTAAGCGGAGACTTTGGCAGTGATTACGGAGACAATGGAGGCAATGGTCTGGTATCGGTAAAATTCTCCTTTGATGGAGATGCGGCGCATGCAGCAGGATCTCCCTGGAGAGCCAAAAGTGCGCTGGATGCAGTAGAACTGATGGATGTGGGCTGGAACTTTAAAAGAGAACACCTGAAGCCAACACAGCGCAGTCATTATGTGATTACAGATGGAGGAGACCAGCCGAATGTAGTTCCCTCCAAAGCCAGTGTATGGTATTATTTCAGGGAACGTACGTATGAAGACATCAAAAACATGTATGAGGCAGGCGTTAAAATTGCACAGGGTGCAGCGGTGATGACCGATACCAAAATGACTTATCAGGTATTGGGAACAGCATGGCCCGGCTATTTCAATAAACCAATCGGAGAAGCCATGCATGCCAATATAGAAAGGGTAGGAATGCCCGTTTGGACAGATGCCGATCAGCAACTGGCAAAAGCCACGCAAAAATTAATGGATGCGCCATTAAAAAATCAATTGGGAGAACCCATTGATGGATTAAGAAAAGACATTAAACCCATCAAAGGATCTGTTCCGTTTTCCTGGGGTGGTGGTTCCGATGATATAGCAGATGTATCCTGGAATATTCCCACTATTGTATTGAGGTATCCGGCCAATATTCCCGGATTAAAAGGACACCATTGGGGAGATGCTATTGCCATGGCCACACCCATAGCCCATAAGGGTTGCGTGGCAGGCGCAAAAGCAACAGCACTTACACTGATAGACCTGTTCACCAAACCGGCGTTGTTGACCGAAGCAAATAATTTCTTCACCAATGTGCAAACCAAAGACACCAAATACATTCCGTTCATTTCAGATAAAGATCCTGCACCGGTTTATCTGAACAAAGAAATCCAGGATAAATACAGACCCGAGTTAAAGAAGTTTTATTACGATCCTACTAAATACGGAACGTACTTAGAACAGTTGGGAATTAAGTATCCAACACTTACCAAACAATAAAATTAAAAATGCCGTCTTGTACAAGACGGCATTTTTTTGTTGGTTATTTTTTTGTAGAACTGATGGTTCAACCATATTGCTGTTCTGCGTTATTTCAGCAGTTCGTCTACATCCAAATTAAATTCTTTGATGAAATCGGTATAGAATTTTCCGGTAGCAGGTCCGGTAAAGCCGGTATGAATCTTAACTACTTTCCGGTTACGGTCTAAGAACAGGGTAGTAGGAAATCCGGCAAATTTATCTAAAGCGGGTAAGGCTTCCAGCACTTTTGCATTATCGGCCAGTCCTCCAAAAACCTGTTCGTACTGAATGCCATATTTCTTTTTAAAACGGGGCATTACTTTTTGGGCATAACCAAAGTCGTCTACCACTTCAAATTGAATGGTGATGATTTCAATGCCCCTGTTTTTATTCTTAAGGTACCAGCCCGATAAAAAATTCGCTTCGTCTGCACAGTTTGGGCACCAGGTACCACTAAGAGTTACAATCACCGGTTTGTTTTTATACCGGTCATCATTGAGTGTAATGGTTTTGCCCGCAGCGTTTTTCAACGCAAAATTAAACGGCAGGTCTTTTTGTTTTAACCGCGTTAAATTAGAAGGGTCCGGTAAAGCCGCATGGCTGTTTTTTACTGCGGTAAAACGGAGTTTACTTTTTAAGCCGATCTGGTAACCGGTCAGAGAGCCGTCTGCATTGACTGTTCCGGTAAATAGGAGCGGAGAGTAACCAATAAATAAAGACAGGTAAAACTGGTTGCCTTCAATAATGCCATCCGAATAACGGGAGTCTCCGGTAGATCGTAGAAAAGTTCCGGCAATACGGCTGCCCTGTTGTTTGAATAAACCAACCGCTTTTGTTTGCCGTCCGGTATCATTGGTAAAAACAACATCGTATCGAGCGGTGATATCAGCAACAGGAGGAATGCCTTTTTTGGGAAACCGGTCTGCTGTATTTTTAACAGCGGTAACGGGTAAAGGAGCACTCATGCCGTTTTGTTTGCGCAGATAACCGCTAAGTGTATGATTGGCGTTAATGCCAAATGCAAGCTGGTTATCGAACTGATCCAGTGCAACAAAAAGGGAGTCGCCCGATCTGGTTACTTTTCCCCCGTAGTATTCTTCCTCCCCATTATAAAAATAGAGGACAGGTTCTTTGGAACTATTGTTGCTGATTTTAAAAATAAAAGGGATGTCGGCGCCCTCATATCCCGGAAAAACACCTCTCCAGTTTCCGGTGGCAACAAAAGCATTCTGTGAAAAGCCAATGGTAGAAAAAGCGAGTACTGCAAATGTTAACGCAAAGAATTGCTTCATGATTTTTTTATTCGATAAGTAGCTAAATATAAGTTAATCCCTTAGTTCAACTGAACAGCGGGAAGCCGGTAATGCTGGCTGTCGTATACAAACAGCTCTTCAATGTCATAGGTCCAGTATTTATAAAGCGGGGATTTTACCAGAATCTGATCGGCTTTTTGTTTATCGGTGGTATTGATGGTGATCCAGCAGGTCAGGCTCTCCATGCTAACAGCATAACTATCAATGATGCCCTTATTGAGCAGATAACTGATATAGGTTCTGTGCGCAGGAACGTAAGACATAAAATCTTCGTCCATGGTAAATTTAATAATTGCCTGAAACTTTTGCATCGTTTTCGGTTTACAACATTAAGATAGCAAGTTTCATGCTTATCGGGTTAAAAATGGCAATCTGTCAATTCATTGCCCTTTTGTCTGAGTATTTTACTGAGATATGCGTCAATAAACCCATACATACCCAGCAAGATCATCGCCCCGCAACCTCTGCCACCTTTAGAAATAGATGTCTTCTATAAAAAAGACTTCTTTCACCAGGTCGTTTTCGAGTGTTATGGCCAGGGCATCAAATTGAATGTATTTCCATTGCGGATGCAGGTACTGATACACGGCTGCTGCATTTTTGAGGTATTGCATTTTATGCCGGTCAATGCCTTCCTCGGGGTAACCAAACAACAGGCTGGTTCTGGTTTTCACTTCAATGATGTGCAACAATTTGTTTTTGGAAGCCAGAATGTCTATTTCATAATGCCTGTGCCGCCAGTTCCGGGCCTCGAGGGTAAAGCCGTTTTGTAAAAGGTACCCGGTGGCAATATCCTCGCCCTTTTTACCGGTCTGCAGGTTGTGTAAATCCATTTTTTCTTTTTCCCGTACAAGATATTGCCCGTTCAGTCGTTATAAGCAAGAGTAAATACCTTAATATGACCATGAATGAACGGATTTTTAAGATCAGGGGAGTAGTACAGCATTATGCCTGGGGCGGACATACTTACATACCGGCATTAACCGGAGAAAGCAACGAGACCAATCTGCCATGTGCGGAATACTGGATGGGAGCGCATCCATCTGCGCCGTCTACCATAGAACTTAAAGGAGAAACAGTTTCTCTGAATCAGCTGATACAGGCCAATCCGGATGAAACCATCACCCGGCGGGTGGCAGACCAGTTTGGGGAACTCCCCTATCTGCTGAAAGTGCTGGATGTGCATGATATGTTGTCTATACAGGTGCACCCTACCAAAGAGGAAGCCGAAAAAGGATTTGACCGGGAGGAAGCAGCAGGTATAGCTATCAATGCACCGCACCGGAATTATAAAGACCGCAATCATAAGCCGGAAGTAATGGTGGCATTGAGTGATTTTTGGTTGTTGCATGGGTTCAAGCTAAAAGCGGCGCTCGAAGAAACACTTCAAAACAACCCCGAATTAAGTGTGTTGGTTACTTTATTTAAAAAGGAAGGAAACAGGGCATTGTATCAGTTCATCATGGAGATGGACCAATCAGATGTAAATGCTTTACTGCTGCCCTTGGTAAAAAGAGAAATCAGAAACAAGCAGGAAGGGCTACTGGCCAAACAGGATCCGGGTTGGTGGGTAGCAAAATTATACGAGGGTAAAGATTTAACGGGAGATATAGACCGGGGTATTTTTTCTATCTATTTTTTCAATATCGTACAAATAAATCCGGGAGAAGCCATTTTTCAGAAAGCAGGAATACCGCATGCCTATCTCGAAGGACAGAACATTGAACTGATGGCCAATAGCGACAATGTGTTAAGAGGAGGGCTAACGCCCAAACACGTGGATGTGCCCGAACTCATGAAGCATACCTCTTTCGAAGAAATTGTTCCCGATGTAATGAAAGGAATTCCCGGCATGCAGGGCGAGAGGATCTATCCATGTCCGGTTCCTGATTTTGGCATCAGTAAAATAGAGCTGACTGCAGGGCAGGAGTACCAGTCTTCGGCAAAATCACTGGAAATGATGATCGTTACAGAAGGCGGCGCCCTGGTCAACAATACCCTTGTATTAAAGCGGGGAGAAGTGGTAGCGATGCTTCCGGGGGCAGAATACCAGCTTTGCGCCTCGGGTAACTGCACCATTTTTAAGGCATTTGTGCCTGTTCCATAAGCTTATTCACATACTGGGTAAAATTGAAATAGGTTCAATCAGATTTCCGCCTATTTTTGCCCTGAAATTTACTGATCGATGAGTATGAAAAATAATAAGAACCTGATTACCGCACTGGTATTAATGATTGTAACAACTGCTTTGTACAGGGTTATTCCTGGCAGACCTCCGGGATTTGCTCCGCAGATAGCTGTTGCCCTATTTGCAGGTTCATTATTGATGAACAATAAAAAGTATTCTTTTTTACTGCCATTGGTATCTATGCTCATTTCTGATGGCATCTACGAATTGCTTTACCTGAACGGATTGTCTGAGATCTCCGGATTCTACGGTGGTCAGTGGCTGAACTATATCATGATCATCGGGCTTACCTGTTTCGGGTTCTTTATTAAAAAGAACAATGTACTGGCTATTCTGGGAACTTCTGTAGCAGCACCAACGGTCTATTTTTTACTGTCTAACGGCCTGGTATGGATCTCTGGCGGTGGATGGGGACATCCAAGAACAATGGCTGGTTTAATGGCTTGTTATGCAGATGGTTTACCGTTCTACCCGAACAGCATCGTATCCACTGTACTGTTCAGTGCGGTATTGTTTGGTAGTTATGCGTTCCTGAACCGCAAAGTGCTGATCAAAAAAGCAGCTTAATCAATCGTTGTTAATTCCGGCTTCGTATTCTTTGTCTACATGTAAAAGAAGACCATCAGCAGCAGCTGTTGCGAGCTCGTCGCACCTGTTATTGAGTGGGTTGTCTGCATGTCCTTTTACCCAAACAAAAGTGATTTTGAACTGTCTGGACAATTCATAATAAGTGGTCCATAGATCCCTGTTCTTCTTGCCCCCTTTAAATCCTGTTTTGATCCAGGTATCCAGCCATTTTTTCTGAACGCTGTCTACAATATAGCGGCTGTCTGTATGAATGGTTATTGGAATATCATTTTTGGTAAGTGATTGGAGGGCCACAATCACCGCTAGTAATTCCATGCGGTTATTGGTAGTCCGTCTGAACCCGGCAGAGAGCTCTTTTCTCTTTTCTCCCCATAAGAGTACAATTCCGTAACCACCGTTACCCGGATTTCCGCGGGCAGCGCCGTCTGTATAAATATGAAGAGGGTGAGACATGCAGCAAATTAAAGCTAAAAATGTTACACCTGAAAAACGCCTGTTTTAAAGGATTCCATTTCCGGATTGTTATTAGCGGCTGTAATGCTTTCTGAAATTATTTCGCGCGTGTCTGCAGGGTCAATAATTCCATCCACCCAAAGTCTGGCAGCAGCATAGTATGGGGTGGTTTGTTTATAGTAGCTGTCTTTGATGGCATCGAGTACAGATTTTTCTTCTTCTGCGGTAACTTCTTTTCCTTTGGCTTTCATGGTAGCAACCTGAATTTGTGCCATTGTTTTTGCTGCCTGGTCTCCACCCATTACCGCAATCTTTGCAGAGGGCCATGCGTAAATAAACCTTGGATCATAGGCTTTGCCGCACATGGCATAATTACCTGCGCCATAACTGTTTCCAATAACGATCGTAATTTTTGGTACCACCGAATTAGCCACTGCGTTCACCATTTTAGCACCATCTTTAATGATACCACTGTGTTCACTTCTGCTGCCAACCATAAATCCGGTTACGTCCTGTAAAAAAACCAAAGGAATTTTTTTCTGGTTGCAGTTCATAATAAAGCGGGCAGCTTTATCGGCACTGTCATTATAAATAACACCGCCAATCTGCATTTCTCCTTTTTTACTTTTGCTTATCAAGCGCTGATTGGCCACAATACCCACCGCCCAGCCATTGATCCTTGCATAGCCACAAAGAATAGTTTTGCCGTAGTCTTTTTTGAACTGATCAAATTCGCTGTTGTCTGTTAAGCGTTCTATGATCTCCAGCATGTCGTAGGGCTTCAGGTTTCCTTCCGGAATAATATCGTAGATCGTGCTGATGCTTTTCAGCGGATCTTTTGGTGCGATCCGGCTAAAGCCCGCTTTGGGCTGTTCACCCAGTTTGTTCATGATCTTTTTAATATGGTCCAGACAATCGTGCTCGGTTTTAAATTTATAATCGGCAATACCACTGATTTCCGTTTGAGTTAACGCGCCACCCAGAGTTTCATTATCAATCTCTTCGCCAATGGCGGCTTTTACTAAATAGGAGCCGGCTAAAAATATGCTGCCATTGCCTTCTACAATCAGGGTTTCATCA
>CALPNW020000096.1 GCA_943325035.2 Sphingobacterium thalpophilum
CCCGTTAAAAGGGCTTTTTTGTATGGACAATTGAACATCAAACCTTGCTTTTAACAAATTTACTTAAAATGCAAGTTGGGTGCGCTTTTAGCTGCACTTATCTTTAGCACCTAATAAAACAGCATGAAGAACTTATTGTTGATTGTATGTATTCTGTCGGGCAAAATGATTACTGCGCAAACGGCTCAGGAAGACTGGAAAAAAATATACCGCCCTGCTCCTGTTAAAATCAACGATCTGGTACATACCAGACTTGATGCGGCTTTCAATTATGAAAAATCGCAACTCACCGGCAACGTCTGGATTACACTTAAGCCACATTTTTATGCTACCGACAGTTTACAACTGGACGCAAAGGGCATGGAAATAAAACAGGTGGCGCTGGTGGAAGCCGGAAAAAGTAGTCCGCTAAAATATTCATACAATGGCATAGAGCTATCGGTTAAACTTAATAGAACCTATACCAGCAAGGAGTCTTACACTGTTTATATCAATTATATTGCAAAGCCAGACGAACTGGAAACCACAGGAAGTGCGGCCATCACCAACTCAAAGGGACTTTACTTTATTAACCCCACCAGTACCGACAAAGACAAGCCCATACAGATCTGGACCCAGGGAGAAACAGAAGCTACTTCGGTGTGGATTCCGACAATAGACAAGACCAATCAAAAATGCACACAGGAATTCAACTTAACCGTTCCCGCTAAATATGTTTCCTTATCGAACGGAAGAATGGTTCAGCAAAAAAATAACCCCAACGGCACCAGAACCGATAAATGGGTAATGGACCTTCCGAATTCCCCTTATCTTTTCTTTATTGGAGTGGGAGACTACGCAGTCGTAAAGGACAATTATAAAGGCAAAGAAGTCAGTTACTATGTAGAGAAGCCCTTTGAAAAAGTAGCCAGAAAGATCTTTGGCTATACTCCCGAAATGATGCAATTTTTTTCTGAGAAACTTGGCATAGAATACCCCTGGAACAAATACAGCCAGATCGTTGGCAGAGACTTCGTAAGTGGTGCAATGGAAAATACCACCGCTACACTGCACCAGGAAAGTGCCCAACAGGACGCCCGCCAGTTAACTGATGGCAATGAATGGGAAAGTACTGTTGCACATGAACTTTTTCACCAGTGGTTTGGGGATTATGTAACAGCAGAAAGCTGGAGTAATCTTACTGTAAATGAAAGCTTTGCCAACTACAGTGAATTACTCTGGTCGGAATATAAATACGGAAAAGATGCAGCAGCTTTTGATAATGCAAAAGACATGCAGGCCTATTTAAGCAGCAGAATTGCAGCAACAAAAGAGCTTGTTCGTTTTTATTATGCAGACAAGGAAGATATGTTTGATCTGGTAAGCTACCAGAAGGGAGGACGTATTCTTCATATGCTGCGCAACTATACAGGGGATGCTGCATTTTTCACTTCCCTGAACAAGTACCTGACAGATAATAAATTCAGCAACGGAAGTGCCCACAAACTCAGAATGGCATTTGAAGCAGTAACGGGTAAAGACCTCAACTGGTTTTTTAACCAATGGTATTTTAACCAGGGTCACCCAAAACTGGATATCAGTTATGGATATGATCCGGATTCGAAACTGGCAAGAGTAATCATTAAACAAACGCAGGGCGCTAATCTGTTCAAACTGCCTGTAAGCGTTGATGTGTATGAAGGAAATACCAAAAAGCGCTACAATGTGTGGAGCAGTAACAAAACAGATAGCTTTTATTTTCCGGCAAACAGTAAACCAGATCTTATTGATGCAGATGCAGACCATATTTTACTCGCAGATAAAAAAGACAATAAAACATTATCGGAATATGTATGGCAGTTTAAAAATTGCAGTGCCTATAGCAGTAGAAATGAAGCAGTAGAATTTGCTGCACAGAACACTACCATCCCTGCTGCTGTTCAGTTACTGACCAACGCCCTGGATGATCCTTATTTCAGAATAAGAATCAAGGCTTTAAATAATCTGGAACAGATAGCACTGAGTGCACCTGCATTACAAAGGATAGAAAAAATGGCCGGTAGGGATCCATCCAAACTGGTAATGGCAGATGCCATTCAATTACTGGGTAAACTAAAGGACCCTGCTTATCGGACACTCTTTATAAAAGCCATCAATGATTCTTCCTATTCGGTTGCAGGAGCTGCACTGGAAGCGCTTTCTCACATAGACAGTAATACGGCATACTCCACTGCACTTACATTATCTGCGTTCCCGGCAAAAGGAAGACTTAGCAATGCAATTGCCACAATCATTTCCGGATTGGGCGACGAAAAAGGGTATGACTTTATTGCGGGTAATTTTATAAAAATGCCCATGAGCAGCGATAAATTAAATGCACTATTTTCTTTATTCGAATGCCTCAGCAAAGTGAATGATCCTGTAAAATTCAAACAAGGTGTTGATCTGATTGCCGCATTCAGGGACGAAATTCCAAAAGACAGCAAAGTAGAAACAGATGCCTACATCAATGATCTGATATTTAAATCGCTGGCTTCTGCAAAAGAAGCAAAGGGCTTACAGGATCTGGCAGATTATGTAAAATCTAAAATACCCAGGTAAATCATTCAGTGAAATAATTACTATTTCCGGCGATACACTTCTGATAGCAATGATGCGGAGGAAATAGATATAGTTACCGGAACAGCTGTAACCCGGCCTGATTGCAACTGCAGGTAACGCAAGAAAGAAATTTTGGGTAGTTGAATGCATTAATATTTATTACCAACTACCTCCTGCTCCACCGCCGCCACTGCTTCCGCCACCAAAACCACCAAAGCCTCCTCCACCGCCGCCGCCAAAACCTCCGCCGCCACGGTTTCCACCACCCAGCAAGGAAGACCAGAGCAATGCTTCTGCCACATTCCCAACACCACGCCTGCTCATCATACCACCCCCGCGACCGCCGCCACCTCGGCCAACGATCATTAGTACCACAAAAAGAATAATCAGAAATGTAACCACTGAATTACCTTTTCCACCACCCGGCTTTCGTTCTTTTTTTACCTTGTATTCACCAACGGCCGCTTTTGAAAGCGCATTGATGGCATTGTCGATTCCCCGGTAATAATTTTGTTCCCTGAATGCAGGGGCCATTTCATTTCTATAGATACTGGATGCGGTTATATCCGGAATGGCACCTTCGAGGCCATAGCCAATGGTGATCCACATTTTCCGATCATCAATTGCTGCAATGATCAGTACCCCGTTATTGGTTTTTTTATTTCCTATACCCCACTCTCGGAAAAGTTTTTGTGCATAATCCTCAATAGCAACTCCATCTAATGTTTTAATCAGCACAACTGCAATCTGATTGGAAGTACTGTCGTCCAGCGCAACCAGCTTCTGCTCAAGAATAGCTACCTGTTCAGGAGATAAAACGCCGGCCGCATCATTCACCAGTTTTGGAGGATTCGGTTTTGGCAGAACATCCTGTGCACCAGACCAAAAACTTCCTGCTATCAATAGTATTAAGAGAACAAATTTCTTCATGGATGTGTATTAACAAAGCCCCTTCTTTGATTCAAAGGGGCTTTGTAGTTTATTTGCCGAATACTATTTCATCCGGCAATTCATTTTTGTCTGTTTTTTGATCGAAAGGGAAATGCTTCACCAAAGCCTCCCCGATATCATAGATGATTTTTATCAAACCGGCTACATAGTCTTTTTTATTAAAAAGCTCCAGCATGGTTTTTACTTCGGAAGTCCAAAACTCATAGCCTACTTTGGCATGTATACCTTCGTCGCCGAAGACTGCCAGTTGGCGATCTTTCATGGCAACATACAGCAATACCGCATTTCTGGCTTCGGTATTATCCATCCTGAGCTGGTAAAAAACTTCTTTGGCCCGCAGAACCGGATTAACCAATTTGCACTTACCCTCAATATAGATCCTAACCTCACCACTGGTACGTAACTCAGCTAAGCGAATAGCTTCCACTATGGCAGCTTTTTCTTCCGGAGAGAAATACTCAGTGGGTGACTTTTTAAATAATCCAAACATGGAGAATTTTTAAGATTAAACTGAGTGTTAAAATTTTACTTCGGGTGCCTTTTCAGAACCAGTATCGGCCTTGAATCCTTCTTTAACTTTAAATCCTGTTATTCCAGCCAGAATGTTCATAGGGAAAGATCTCGCTTTGATATTGTATTCTGCAACAGCAGCATTAAAGTCATTTCTGGATACTTTGATACGGTTTTCTGTTCCTTCCAGCTGAGCCTGTAATCCACGGAATGCTTCGTTGGCACGCAGATTAGGATAGTTTTCTGTTACCATCAGTAAACGGCCCAATGCCTGGGATAGCTGACCCTGAGTTGCCTGAAATTCCTGTAATTTTTCTGGGGTAAGGTCTTTGGCATCTACTTTCATTTGGGTAGCACTGGCTCTTGCCTTCACTACGTTTTCCAGTGTAGACTGCTCAAAATTCGCTTCTCCCTTTACCGTATTCACCAGATTTGGGATCAAATCTGCCCTGCGCTGGTAATCGCTCTGAACGTTATTCCATGTTTTTGAAACTGTTTCATCCTGTTGTACCAAGCCATTATATCCGTTGCAACCGCATCCGCCCACAAAAAGGAGTAAACCGGCAATTACAATCAGGGTAATGTTTTTCGTGCTCATAATGTTTATTTATTTGATGTAAGTTAATTGATTGTGACACTTACAGGATGAAATTCACAAAACAAATGCCATTATTTTTTTATGGCATTATGGCATTAAAGGAATAGCACAAAGCGATTTTCACCTATTTTTGCCACGAATTTAAAAAAAACCCGAAATAACAGGCTATGTCAGTACTCGTTAATAAACACTCAAAGATCATTGTTCAGGGTTTTACCGGAACAGAAGGCACTTTCCATGCAACCCAGATGATTGAATATGGAACCAATGTGGTTGGTGGCGTTACTCCAAACAAAGGCGGAACCACTCACCTGGACAAACCTGTGTTTAATACAGTAGCTGATGCTGTAAAGCAAACCGGTGCTGACGTAAGCATCATTTTTGTACCGCCTGCATTTGCTGCGGATGCAATCATGGAAGCTACAGATGCAGGAATTGCACTGGTGGTATGTATTACAGAAGGCATACCTGTGCAGGACATGGTTAAAGTTAAGAACTACCTGCTCGGAAAAAATACCCGTTTAATAGGACCAAACTGTCCTGGTGTTATCACTGCAGGAGAAGCTAAAGTGGGCATTATGCCTGGTTTTATCTTTAAAGCAGGAAGAATTGGAATTGTGTCTAAAAGCGGAACACTTACATACGAAGCTGCCGATCAGGTTGTTAAAGCCGGATTAGGTATCAGTACAGCAATAGGAATCGGTGGGGATCCGATCATCGGAACGCCTACCAAAGACGCTGTTGAATTATTGATGAATGACCCTGAAACTGATGGCATCATTATGATCGGCGAAATCGGAGGAAGCATGGAAGCAGAGGCTGCCCTTTGGATCAAAGCCAACAAAACCAAACCCGTAGTAGGATTTATTGCTGGCCAGACTGCTCCTGCAGGAAGAAGAATGGGACATGCCGGTGCAATTATCGGCGGAGCTGATGATACTGCTGCAGCAAAAATGAAGATCATGGCAGAGTGCGGAATTGAGGTGGTTGCCAGCCCTGCTGACATCGGCATTACAATGGCCGCAGCACTTAAAAAATAAGACGAACTAATTGTTAATAATGATCCCGGAGTGAAAACACTTCGGGATTTTTTATGAAATAAGTCGTGCCTTTGCATCTTCACCGCATACATCACTTCATTCAAATACACTGCATGGTTATCAGATCAGTCATTTTAGCCGGTTTTATGAGTTTGGCTTTATCCGCCTTTTCGCAGCAACGGGATACCCTTTATCAAAACCAGTGGAAAGAAATCGATAGTCTGATCATAAAAGACAATCTGCCAAAATCTGCATTGAAAAAAGTACAACAACTCTATTCCATTTCCAATAAGGCCGGCAAGACCGACCACCTGATTAAATGTTTGCTCTACCAATTAAGTCTTACAGAACTTACGGAAGAAACTGATCCTACCCGTACTATTGTATCGCTAAAAAAAACTCTCGGCAATATTAAGGATCCAATACAGAAACCGATCCTTGAAACAATTCTTGCAATCAGCTACCTGAATTACCTGAATGATTACCGGTATGACCTGTACAACAGAAAAAAAACGGAACAACTAGATTCCTCCGATGTGCAAACCTGGTCTGCCGCTGATCTGCACCATACCATTGCAAGCCTCTTTGCAAAAGTATTAGCGCAAAAAAATCTGCTTGCCAAAATACCCATTGACCGGTATGAAGCAATGGTACTAAGGGGTTCCGATAGTGCTGAAAGAAATACACTCTATGATCTGCTTGCCGGTGAAGCATTGAAATATTTCAAAATCAACGACAGTTACCAAACCCAATTCAATATTGAGAGCAACCGGTTAATGGCTCAGAAAATATTTTCGGAATTAACAGCATTGCATGCAGCCGATCAGGATAAAAGCTATTTGATACGGCTCCATACAGAACAGTTAAAATGGGTACATGAACAGGATAAGAACATTCAATCCGAAAAAAAATACCTGGCCGGTTTAAACGGATTAATTCAGCAATACGATGCTGTTGCGGCAACCATCTGCGCGTACCTTTTGCTGGCAGAAAACGAAGCAAAAAAAGCCTACACCTATTCGCCGTATGAAGATACCTCCAATCATCAGGGATTTCAGAAAGCACTGTCTTATCTGCAAACAGCAAAAAATAAATACGGGCAAAAGGCCTGGGAAGAAAACGGACTGCAATCACTTTACACAGCGCTTACCAAAAAATTGATTGTCGCTCAAACAGAAAAAGTAAACCCGGTCAACAAGCCTTTCCGCGCTTTAATCAGGTACCAGAATACAGACAGTTTGTTTGCCAGGGTCATTAAGATGAACGGCAAAGAACCTGCCCAATACCTGAAACAATCCACGGCTTACTGGAAGGAACTCAGCAATCTTGCTTTTAAAGACTCATTTAATGTTTTACTTACCGGTGCATCAGACCATATGCAACATGCAGCAGAAATAAAATTAAACGGATTGCCGGTTGGATCCTACCTGCTGCTCTGCAGTACGGGCAGTTCATTCGATACTGCCAGCGATCATTTATCCGGTAGTTTTTTCAGTGTTTCCAACATTGCCTATATCCGTGATAACAATCTTTTTTTTGTCAGAGACATTCAATCAGGAAAAATCATCTCCGATGCCGCTATTACCGTATATACCGGAGATAACCAGCAATTAATTCCTTTTGCACGGTTCAAAAGCGATACCAATGGCCTGTTTGTTTTTAATATTAACAGTACAAGGAGGAATAATCTCTATTTCGACATTAAAAAAGGAAAGGACTATTTATTTTCAGCATTTAATGAATACATCGGCTATGATGGTGAACAAAAAGAAACCCAATACAGCAGACTCTTCTTTTTCACAGACCGCTCTATCTACCGCCCCGGACAGTCCCTTTATTTTAAGGGGATCGGCGTAACAAGCCCCAATGGTTTAAATAAAAGCAAACTTATACTCAATAAAGAGTTGGTGCTGGTTTACCTGAAGGATGCGAACAGAAAAAAAATAGATTCAGTGCGCTTACAGCTTAATGAATATGGATCAATAGCTGGCAAGTTTACACTCCCGCAGAACGGGTTAACAGGTAGCTATAGTCTGGAATCACCCTCCTTTAATTCTGCTCAAACCCGATTTTCAGTTGAAGAATATAAAAGACCGCGGTTTACTGTGCAATTTGAAGAAGACCTGAAAGTGCACGAACTCAACGACAGTATTTTTGTTAAGGGATTCGCAGTAGCTTTTGCAGGAAATGTACTCAACAATGCAACCGTTCAGTTTACCGTTAAGCAATCGCTGCTAAATATAAATCCACTGGCCCGTAAACAATATCCGATATACCCACAGAACGATATTGTAGTATTTAGTGGAACTGCCCATACCAATTCAAAAGGCGCATTTATTGTTCCATTCAAAACTTCACTTCCTGCCGGGCAAAAGGAATCAGAGGTATCCTTGTTTTATACCATAGAAGCTTTGGTTACTGATTTAAATGGAGAAACACACAATGCCAGCACCCGCATTCTTGCAGGCAGCAACAACTTACAAATTCGTATAGGCGTTCCGGAAATTGCAGAAAAAGCTGCGTTCAAAAAAATAACAGCAACAGCATGGAACCAACTCAATCAAAAAGAAAATGCTGTTATAAAAATTGAACTGTTTAAAGTGGCTGTTCCAGCCAAAATATTCAGAAGCAGATTATGGCAAAGACCAGATCAATTCATATTGAATGAAAGCGATTATCATCATTTTTTTCCGAATGATCTTTATAACGGTGAGAACGACCAGACGAAGTGGGCCACTGCTAAATTGCCTCTGAATGATTCACTGATCAATACTTCAGACAAACCATTTGTGGAATTGCCCGATGATTTTATAGAAGCAGGGCTGTACAAAATCATTGCAAGTTCTACCAGCCCAACGGGCAATCAATTTACCACCGATCATTTCGTTCAGGTATACGACCGAACCAATAAACAATTTGGCCTGCCTGCATTTATATCGCCCCATCAGGGTACTGTAATTGCAAAGCCAGCTGATACTGCCCGTTTTATTACAGGAAGCAGTTTGCCTGAAATTCATGTGATCAGAAAAATCAAACACGAAAACGATTCAAAAGAATTGTACAGTTATCTGATTGAGGGTGGCATGAATGAACTGCTGGTTGTACCCAAAGAAACTGAGCGGGGCAATATCATCATAACCGATGCTTTTGTTTATGAGGGAAGATTATATGCGCATCAATACACAACAGAAGTACCCTGGAACAATAAGAAACTGGATATAAATTATGGAACGCACCGAAAGCAGAATGAACCTGGCAACAGGGAAACATGGACTGTTACTATCAATGGAGAAAATGGAGCAGCAAATACGGCTGAATTACTTACCGGAATGTATGATGCCAGTTTGGATGCAATAAAACCCCATCAATGGAATACCCCTTTTTTATGGGGAAATCCGGTATGGAGCAGTAGTTTTTCGGGCGGCCTTTTTGCAACCGGATACAGACGACTCTATGAAAAGCCATCACCGATTGCTAAAATGCTGATTTACAGCAAAAATCAGCTTGCTTCATCCGGAAATGATTACTGGAACAGGAGCAATAACTATTGGAATGATCCATTGAGTGTTGGCAAAACATTAATGGCATCACCCCTTACTGAAACTGTAGTAGCTTCAAAAAATACCAATGCAGGGATACAAAGAAGTAACCAGATCAGGATCAGGGGAAGCAATTCGGCTGCAAAGGAAGAGAGTTATGATAAAGTATTTACCAGCGTAGAAACGATCGATCCCATTACAGGGGAACGAATGGTAAATGGAAGAATAATAAAAAGCAATGAACCGGATAATTTTCCGGTACAGATCAGAAAGAACTTTACGGAAACGGCTTTCTTCTATCCGCAATTACACGCAGATAGCACAGGAACCTATCGGTTTAGTTTTACTCTTCCGGATGCGGTTACCAAATGGAAATGGATGTCATTAGCACATAATAAGGAGCTGGCATTCGGAAATGTTTCAGAAGAAGTGTTCACGCAGAAAACCTTAATGGTGCAGCCCAATGCACCCCGGTTTTTACGGGAGGGAGATAATCTCGAATTCAGCACTAAAATTGCCAACCTCAGCAATAAAGAACTCACCGGAACGGTAACACTTGAACTATTGGATGCCAGTACGAACCGTTCGGTGGACGGATGGTTTCAGAATGTATTTCCACAACAATACTTTACTGCTGCAGCTGGCGAATCTGCGCTGGTGAAATTCCCTGTTCAGATCCCTTTTAGTTTTAACAAGCTGCTCACCTGGAGAATAACGGCACAATCGGGTAATTTTAGTGACGGCGAAGAGAATACATTACCAGTGATTACCAACAGACAACTGGTTACGGAATCATTGCCCCTGTTTTTACCAAAGGATACTACTAAAAATTATGTATTCTCCGGATTACTGAATAATACCAGTGGCAGTTTAACCAACCAGTCACTCACCGTAGAGTATACCAGCAATCCGTTGTGGAATACAGTGCAGGCACTCCCCTATCTGATGGAGTATCCTTATGAATGTACCGAACAAACATTCAACCGGCTTTTTGCCAATCTGCTGGCAGCCTATATCCTTGAAAGAAACCCAGTTATCCGCAATGTGTTTGAGGAGTGGAAAAAAGACGGCAATTCGCTGAATTCCAATCTTACCAAGAACAAAGAACTGAAACAGATCCTGCTGCAGGAAACACCTTGGGTAGTAGAATCAGAAAGCGAGGATCAACAAAAAAACAGCATTGCAGCATTATTTAATGACGTATTGCTTTCGGAACAAACCAACCGGTTGATAGAACAATTAATACAAACACAATTGTCCGACGGTTCATTCCCCTGGTTTAAAGGAGGGTACGCCGACCCTTATATCACGAACTACCTGTTAACCGGAATCGGTAAATTAAGAAAGCTTGGCGCCTTATCTGTTAATCACTCGATCCGTTTAAAACCGGTGATCATTGCAGCCCTGAAATATTCCGATGCACAAATAAATGCGCATTACCAATCA
>CALPNW020000097.1 GCA_943325035.2 Sphingobacterium thalpophilum
CACCATATTCAGTGCCAGATAGGTGGTTGCCAACCCACCCAGAATTAAAAAGAATACCTGAATCACATCTGTATAACCAATTACCTTCATGCCGCCCAGGGTAATAAAGACGGCAAAAAAAGCAAGCCCGTACATACACAGTGTGAGATCAATACCGGATATACTACTGATAGCCAGTGCGCCCAGGTATAAAATAGATGTCAGATTCACCAGCACATAGAGCAATAACCAGAATACTGCCATGATCATACTCACAGTTCCGTTGTACCGCTGATTCAGAAACTGTGGCATTGTATAAATCTTATTCTTCAGATAAACAGGAATAAAGAAAATGGCAACTACTAACAGCGATGCTGCAGCAATCCATTCATAGGCTGCAATTGCCAGTCCCATCTTAAACCCTGAACCGCTCATGCCGATAAACTGTTCAGCAGAAATATTGGAAGCGATCAGTGATGCACCGATTGCCCACCAGGTTAATGATCCTTCAGCTAAAAAATAGTCATGAGAGGCGGTGGTGGACGCTATCTTTTTTCTACGATAGATCCAGTATCCATACCCGGAAACGACTATGAAATAAAACAGAAAAACAATATAGTCCAGGCTTTGCAATTGGTTCATGGTATTGGGTTGTTATAATTGGAGGGCGTGCTTTCTATTGCTAAATATATCGATTAATCAGGTTTTCCAGGTACTCTTGTCTGCCACTGATGGTTTCTGGCTCTCCCTGCTCAATGGCATATGACCGAAGGGCTTCCAATGAAAGATTTCCATTCTCAAAATCCTTTCCTTTTCCTGAGTCATACGATGCATATCTGTTGACGCGTATTTTTTGATAATCTGATTCATTAAGAATCTTGTCTGCAGTGATCAAGGCTCTGGCAAAACTATCCATCCCACCAATATGGGCATAAAACAAATCTTCTGGGTCGGTTGAATTTCTGCGGATTTTGGCATCAAAATTAATACCGCCTCCCTTAAATCCACCTGCCTGCAAAATGACCAGCAGCGCTTCTGTCAGTTCATTGATGTCATTGGGGAACTGGTCGGTATCCCAACCGTTCTGGTAGTCTCCCCGGTTGGCATCCATGCTGCCGAGTAAGCCTGCATCGGCCGCTACCTGCAGCTCATGGGTAAACGTGTGACCGGCCAGTGTTGCATGATTCACTTCAATATTCAGGCTGAAATCATTCAACAGTTCATACTGGCGAAGAAACCCAATTACCGTTTCACAATCATAATCATATTGATGCTTAGACGGCTCACAAGGCTTGGGCTCAATAAAAAATTGGCCTTTAAACCCCTGTGCCCTTGCGTAATCTTTCGCTTTATGTAAAAAAATGGCAAGATGCTCTTTTTCTCTTTTCATATTGGTATTCAGCAAACTCATATATCCTTCCCTTCCACCCCAGAAAACATAGTTCTCTCCGCCTAATGCTATGGTAGAATCCAGTGCTGCCTTAACCTGCGCAGCAGCATGGGCCAACACCTTAAAATCAGGATTGGTAGATGCACCGTTCATGTATCGCCTGTTCGAAAACAGATTGGCGGTTCCCCATAATAATTTTACACCGCTATCCTGTTGCTTTTGTGCAAAATAGGCAGTGATTGATTGCAATCTTTTTTCATTTTCATGGATGTCATTGGTAAACTCTACTGCATCCACATCATGAAAACAATAATAAGGTAACCCAAGTTTAGTGATGAATTCAAAAGCCGCATCCGCTTTCTCTTTGGCCCTTTCCACAGCATCTGCTTTAACACTCCAGGGGAAAATATGGGTAGGCTCTCCAAACGGATCAGCTCCGTTTCCACAGAAGCTGTGCCAATAAGCACAGGCAAACCTGAGATGCTCTTTCATGGATTTTCCGGCTATTATTTTTTGTTCATCATACCAACGGAAAGCCAAAGGATTATCTGACTGAATACCTTCGAATTGAATTTTACCGACCGATTTAAAAAATTCTTTTTGTCCCAGAATGATTGACATAAATGCTATTTAAAATTGATAATTAATTTTTATTTTACCCTGCTGAGCTGTTCTTCCAGCAATGATTTCCATTCCATATACAGATCGTTGTACTGACCCGTCATTTCAGGCATAGTAAGACCTGTAGGTTTTCTGTTACTGAAAGCACCGGCTGCATCCATATATATTCCGGCACCAATACCTGCGCCAATCGCTGCCCCATAACTCCCGTCTCCCTCATAGTATTCAACAGTTACATTATTTACACTGGCAAATGCCTGAGAAAAAACCGGGCTCAAAAATAAATTTGCTTTGGCTGCCCTTACAACTGCCGGTTCAATTCCGTTTTCCCGCATGATATCCAACCCATATCGCATAGAGAATGCAATACTTTCCTGCGCAGCCCTCACCATATGGGCTGCTGAATGTGTATTAAAGTTGATGTTCAGAAATTGTGCACCAGTTATTTTATTACCAAACATTCTCTCTGCACCATTACCAAACGGCATTGCGAACAATCCACCGGCCCCAGGCTTCAATTTTCCTGCGGCTTCATTCAATGCAGGATAATCAAGTCCCGCACCGGCAATCCCTTTCAGCCACTTGTTAAATATGCCAACGCCATTTAAACATAACAGCACACCTATCCGGATATTTTCCGCTGTATGGTTCACATGTGCAAAGCTGTTGATTCTGGACAGCTGATCGTATTTCAACTGATCACTTACTCCGTATATAACCCCTGAAGTTCCTGCATTGGCAGCTACTTCGCCGGGGTTCAGTACATTTAAAGACAGCGCATTGTTGGGCTGATCACCCGCCTTATAACTCACGGAGATCCCTTCTTTCAGAGACAGCAGTTCCGAAACATCTTTTCTCAAAAATCCATGCGTACTGAACATGGGCCTGATGCCAGGGAAAATAGATGTATCAAATCCAAAGTATTGCAAAACATCCGCTGATAGTTCATTGTTCTTGAAATCCCAGAATATCCCTTCAGATAAAGCAGATACCGTTGTAGAAATATCACCGGTAAGTTTCATCGAAATAAAATCACCCGGCAATAAGATCTTACTGATCTGATTATATACCAGCGGCTGGTTATCTTTAATCCATGCAAGTTTAGATGCAGTAAAATTTCCGGGAGAATTCAAGAGATGAGAAAGACATTTTTGGTGGCCGATCTCATCAAATGCCCTATTGCCAATCTCTACTGCTCTGCTGTCGCACCAAATGATGGCATTGTGAATTACCTCCTGCTCCTTGTTGATCAGCACCAGTCCATGCATCTGATAAGCAATCCCTATTGTTATAATATTCCCGGGGTCATACAAACCGGTTGCGTTACAATGGATAATTGCCTGTTGCACATTGTGCCACCATTCTTCCGGAGACTGTTCGGCCCATCCGGGCTGCAGTGATATAATGTCAGCTTCCCTTTCGGGGTATTGTACAACAGCAAGAGTAACCTGCGTTTGACTGTCTACCACAGAGATTTTTACAGAAGATGTGCCCAGATCAATTCCCAGTAATAACATAATAGATGCAAATGGTTAATAAAACTGCTGAATCAAATTTTAAAAAATTCGGGTGATTAATCAACTGTTATATTTTAAAATAAATATGGTATTTTATCAATATTTTAGATATTCCAATTGATTTATTGAAAATATAATTGTTTTATTGTGAAAACACTGGTCCAGAAAATATACCTAGAAGAACAGCATTCATTTGCCTGCCGAACCTATCGTACCCCCAATTTTGAAACCAGCTGGCACATGCATGAGGAAACAGAATTGATCCTGATCACCGAAGGCTATGGTACCGCCATGATTGGAGATTATGTTGGTGAATACAAAACAGGTGACATTTTTTTTATCGCAGGTTCCCTTCCGCATTGGTTCAGAAAAGATCAACCTGCTTTAACAGGCAGTGCTATTGTTATTCAATTCAGGCATCAGCTTCTTGGAAATGATTTTCTACAAAATCCTGAAGCAGGTAATATTAAAAAATTACTCGACAAAAAGGATGGGCTTTTGCTTAAAATGAAACTTAAAACCGAAGCTGGCATTGTTATTAGGGAGATGGAACAGGCTATTGGATTTCAGCGGCTGTTCCTGTTGCTAAATACGCTTCATCTGATCAGCAGCTCCAGACAATACAATACGCTTACGCAGAATTTTACGGATACCGGCAAATCGGATCCGGCCATAGAACGGATCATCGACTATTCTTTCAAACATTATTTAGATACCGTTACCCTTAAAGAAGTGGCGGATTTAGCCGAAATGAGCATTCCGACTTTTTGCCGTTTTTTTAAGAAAAACATCAAGAAAACCTACTTCGAATTTTTACAGGAATTACGGATTAACCACGCCTGCAATTTGCTGAAAAATTCCGATAAACAGACCCTCGCAATCTGCTATGAAAGTGGCTATAATAGCTGGGCTCATTTTTCGCAAAAATTCAAATCCATCAAAAAAATGCCGCCAAATGCATACCGCAAGGAGTTCAAACAGCTATAACCTTTGCTTGCTGTAGCTTTTACTACGCTGCAGCTACAGCAAACCGGACAATAATGAACCCTATTTTACGTTATATTTGTGTACGACGATTAAGCCTTCTACATGAAAATCACACAAAACTGGTTATACCCCTGTTTTTTTGCAGTTACGCTTGCATTAGCCTGTAATAAAAAAGTAGATGCCCCAGCAGAGTTGCCCGCTTTATCCAACTCAATTACTGCTATAACCGGCACCCTGTCTGCATTCAAAGACACGGTTAAGGTGACAGACGGAGATGTAACGATCACCCATAGCAGAACAGAAGCCTGTTACCCCAGCAATGAAGTATTTTCTTTTACCGCCGTTGCTAAAAATGCACCACCCGATACCAAATATGTTTGGGAATTCGGAGATGGCAGATCCCTTGTTGGTCAGACAGTCAGAAATATTTATAAAGACCCGGCTACCTATACCGTAATACTTCAGGTTAAATCAGGCACAGATCAGCTCATACAAAAAGTGTCTGTTTCCATCAAATCACTGGGACAACAGGTTACACCTACTGCTGTTTTTTCGAGTGCGCTGGCAGATATCAATATTCTGAATAACATGACTTTTACCAGCAGGTCTTCGGTTCCAACAGGAGCCATTACGAATTTACTGTGGGACTGGGCAGACGGCACAACCAGCAGTACTTCCAACAGTTTTATTCCAAAAAATTTTCCAAATGTACCGGCAGACAAAACCTATCCGGTTAAGCTGATTGTAACGGCCAACTCGGGCTGTAAAGACACTGCAACGGTTAATGTTTTTGTGCCTGCCAACTATACTATTACCGGAAATTTTGATGCTGTTCAATACGATGGTTGTACCAGTGAATATTTTATATTCACCCCTACTGCAACAGGTGTTCCCACTGGCGCAGTTTACACCTGGGACTTTGCAGATGCTACCGGCTTTGTAAGTGGTAACCCTGTACGGAAAGCATTTACGTACCAGAATGATTATGATGTAAAAATGTCTGTTACACTTAAGGGGAAACTGATCTATCAGACGCATAAAGCAGTTCGTGCTTTCGGACAAAATATAAAACCCAAAGCACTCATGTTAAAGAATGTGGTAAGCTCTACTCCTACTGCAGAAAAATGGGCTTTTTACAGCCAGTCGAATATTCCTCACGGATACATCAGTGGCTATCGCTGGGAAATGCCATTTGGAGTGATTGACGATAATTTCAATACTATTATTGAGCAGGAATATATCAAAGCAGCAACACCCACCAATTATTCAATCAGGCTTATTGTAACCGGTAATACAGGCTGCAAAGACACTGCTGTTGCAAACATTACTATTCCAGCACGTTAATGTGTGCCACCCATGAAAAAACGATTTCTTTTATATGGTATACTGATTGGCCTGGTCTGCACTTCGTCCTGTAAAAAAGACGCACCCGTTATTCTGGAAGATCTTGTAAAGATAGATTCTGCTGCTTTAACAAAAGGTGCATTAATCGCCTTTTCAAAAGATACGACCATAGTTACCTATGGTAATATTGAAATCAGATTCAGTCAAACTTCTACCTGCTTTCCGGTTAAGGAAATTTTTACTTTTACGGCCAGTGGAGTTGCACTTCCTGCCGGAGGTTATTACAACTGGGACTTTGGAAATGGCAATACAACCAATGGTAAAACGGTCACCTATTCTTATCCGTCAGCAGGCTCTTTTGTTGTGATACTTTATGTAATGGGAGATGCCAATACCCGACTGGCTAAAATTGTTTTTCCGGTTAAGGCACTTGGCCAGCAAACCAAACCAGAAGCAAGCTTCACCATAAAAAGTGATTTCCCGTCTAACCTCAATTACATTACATTCAACAGCACTTCTTCGGTTAACCAGGGAGACTTTGTTCAATACCTGTATGACTGGGGAGACGGAACCAGCCTGATATCTTCTGTTGGATTAACCCGGCATGAATTTCCTAAAAAAATAAATGACACCACTTATCCGGTAAAACTTACAGTTACCACCAATACGGGCTGTAAAGCAGATACCACCATCCGGCTATTGATACCCGGACTCTATAATATCAAAGGAAGCTTTACCACTAATGCATTGAATGCATGTACAAACGAATCTATAGTGTTTACTGCCGCAGCAGAAAATGTTCCTTCCGGATCCGTGTATGAATGGGATTTTTCTGACGGCTTACCGGTGAAAACAGGAAATACTGTTACCTACAAATACAAATACCCGAATGACTATGATGTGATCATGTCTGTAAGGTTGAACGGAAGGATTATTTACACCGTAAATAAACTAGTAAATGCCAAAGGAGAAAACCCCAGACCAACTGCCAGATTCGAAGAAACACTGGTAATGCAGAATGCTACTCTCGCCCGTTGGTCTTTTAACAGCAGATCTACCATTCCCACCAGTACCATTGTCAGTTATAGCTGGGACTTTGGAAATGGGAATACCAATAATGAGTTCTATAGCTTTGTAGAAAATAATTATACCAGAGAAGCTACTGCAAAAACCTACAAGGTTCAATTGGTTGTAACAGGCAATGGCTGTTCTGATACAACCAGTAAAATGATTACTATTCCAAAATTTTAGGAAACCCAACATTTCTTTGCCGATAAAAGTAAATGCCCGAACAATCATTCAGTTGGTGATTGTTCGGGCATTATTATTTATTGATAAGGTGATTACTCCCAGATCTCATCTTTACCGGCAATCCAGTTCTTAACTGAATCTGTTGTAACAGATTTAGGACGTTCCAGCGGAAATCCTAATGCACGATCCCAGCATAAGCTGGACAATACACCCAGCGCACGGCTAACTGCAAATAAAACAGTATAGAACTCATATTCTACAAACCCATAATGAACCAGTAAAGCACCACTGTGTGCATCTACATTTGGCCATGGATTTTTGATCTTTCCAAGAGACTGAAGAATTGGCGGTACTGTTTCGTATATATTCCAAACCGTGTTTACCAGTTTATCATCTGCCATGTGTTTTTTTCCAAATTCCATCTGCGCAGCAAAGCGGGGATCAGTTTTGCGTAAAACAGCATGACCATATCCCGGAACTACTTTACCGGATGAAAGTGTTTTCTGAACATAGTCGGCGATCTGCTCTTTAGTTGGCGCGTCAGATCCAAGCTGCTCCTGCATTTCAAAGATCCATTTGATCACTTCCTGATTGGCAAGACCATGCAACGGACCGGCAAGGCCGTTCATTCCAGCTGCATAACTTAAATAAGGATCACTTAAAGCAGATCCCACCAGGTGAGTGGTATGAGCTGAAACATTACCACCTTCATGATCGGCATGAATGGTCATATATAAACGCATCAGCTCTTTAAAACTCTCGTCATTATATCCCATCATGTGGGCAAAATTACCTGCCCAGTCTAACAGACCATTTGGATGAATATGCTCGTTATTTTTATATTTTCTTCTGTAGATATATGCTGCAATACGTGGTAAACGGGCAATCAGATCCATTGAATCATCATAAGCCGCATCCCAGTAATCTTTCTTATTTAATCCTTTGGCATATTCTTTTGCAAAATGACTTTCTGTTTGCATAGCCATTACACCCACCACAAACATAGTCATAGGATGCGTACTGAGCGGCAGCGCATCGATGGTAGCGAAAACATGATTGGGTACATGACTTCTGCGTTGCCATACATTGGTAATATGGGCTACATCCTCATCGGTCGGCAATTCACCTACCAGCATAAGGTAAAATAAGCCCTCTGGCAAAGGTTCCCCACCACCGGGTGCTTTAGGTAATTTTTCTTGTAATTCAGGGATGGAATAGCCGCGGAAACGAATTCCTTCCTGGGCATCCAACAGACTGGTTTCGGTGACTAAACCGGTAATTCCACGCATACCCTGGTAAACCTGAGAAAGGGTAACTTCCCCGATTTTTTTATTCCCGTGCTCTTTGATCAACTCTTTGATATCTAAACTGGATTCGTCGGCTTTTGCTTTGAACTTTTCTTTAATAACTCCCATGGCAATATAGATTGTTAGTTAAGGATTAAAATAACCTTAATTCCCAAAGATAATTGAAGTTGGAACTATAACAAATTTAAAAGCTATGCGATCACCGATTTTTCAAAAATTTATTTAGGCGCCTTTCTGTAGAGGTATATAACCACCAATACGAATATCATATTCGGTATCCAGGCTGCAATAAGTGGTGGCAGATTGCCTTTAGTAGAAAATATGGTTGAAAACCGATCGGTAATAATGAAAAGAGCTGCCATAACAAAGCCAACGGCCAGATGAACTCCACTTCCTCCCCTTACTTTTCTGCCAGCAACAATACCGCCTATCAGTGTTAACAATAACACTGTGGCGCAGGTTGCATCTCTGCGATAGCGTTCAACTTTAAGACCATTTAAGCCTTCAGAACCCCTTAATTCCTCGAGCTGAATGAACCGGTCAAGTTCGGGAGAGGTGAGCTTATCCTTGGTGTATTTATCGCGGCTCAGGTCAACCGGCTTAAAGCTGTAGCTCATCTGCCGCTCTACGTCCTGAACAATTTCTTCTTTCATTGGCAGGAGCTTTCTCTCTACAATGACTTCTATTTTCCATTTTTTTGTAGCAGTATCCCAGCTGATATAATCTGCCCTGAGATTCTTTTTAACCTCATTATTTTTGACTGTATACAAAAAGAAAGGGCCTCCCCTTTTAATAGCAGTATCATACATATATATTCCTGCATAAGTAAACGAATCTATCCGCAGATAAATATTGTTGGCCCTGTTCAATAAAGACGAATAACTGGAATTGGCATCAATGTAACGGGCCTCAAAACTACCCCGGATCTGGTTGGCTTTAGGCACTACATACTGATTCGAAAACCAAAGCATAGCTGCCAGTAATATGCCTCCGATCCAGTAAGGACGCAGCCATCTGGAATAACTGGTTCCGCTTGCAAGAATAGCAACAATCTCACTGTTACCAGCCATTTTAGAGGTAAAGAAAATGACTGCTATAAAAACAAATAAAGGAAAAAGTAAAGCAATGATATGAGGAATAAATCCAAAATAATACTCGGTAATGATCCTTCTGAAGCCCAGCTGAGATTTAACAAAATCATCGGTTTTTTCACTCACGTCTACTACTACCGCTATCACCGCAAACAGGAATATGGCGAAGAAAAAAGTTGTGAGAAACTTTTTGAGTATATACCAGTCGATTTTTTTCATGACTTGTACAAAGATGCACAAAAAAATACATCCATTCAGATACTTCTACCCACACCAAATGCTAAAGCAAAAAGAGAATGATCCGGTTATAACCTGCGTTTGATCACTTCCAGCGTTTCCCTCTTCCAGTGCGCATAGTTCCCTGAAATAATGTTTTTTCTGGCCTCTTTAACCAGCCAAAGGTAAAATGCAAGGTTTTGTATGCTGGCCAGCTGAAGGCCCAGTATCTCACCTGCAATAAAGAGATGACGCAAATAAGCTTTGGAATAATACTGGCTGTGCTCCGATGGTATCCCCGGATCAATCGGGCTGAAATCGGTGGCCCATTTTTTATTTCTGATATTAATTACCCCCTGCGAAGTGAAGAGCATTCCATTTCTTCCGTTTCTGGTTGGCATTACACAATCAAACATATCTATGCCAAGATCTATACACTCCAGTAAATTCCATGGTGTTCCAACGCCCATCAGATAACGGGGCTTGTTTAGCGGCAGATTCTCCGCACAAAGTGCTGTAAACTCGTACATTATTTCTTCGGGTTCTCCTACACTAAGACCTCCAATGGCATTTCCTACCGCTCCTTTCGAAGAAATATACTCACAGGATTCCTTACGAAGATCCTTATAGGTACTACCCTGAACAATTGGAAACAGATTCTGCGTATACCCATATTTATCGGGCGTTTCAGCCAACCGGTCGAAACACCTGTTAAGCCAGCGATGCGTTAACCCCATACTTTTTTTTGCATATCCGTAATCACTCGGATAGGGCGGACATTCATCAAAAGCCATAATAATATCGGCGCCAATACTGCGCTGAATATCCATGACCGATTCCGGAGAAAAAAGGTGTTTGCTGCCATCGATATGCGATTGAAAAATAACACCCTCTTCCTTGATCTTTCTGTTGGCGGCAAGTGAGAACACCTGATA
>CALPNW020000098.1 GCA_943325035.2 Sphingobacterium thalpophilum
TCTTCGCGGATGGAAGTATAGCCACCCATTTGGGCAATGCATATTTTCAGTTGCTCCATGTTGGCAGATGCCAATTCTACAATGTCCTCGTTGCTCAGTACTTCATCTACATGTCCGGAAGTGAGCAGCGTTCCTTTTTTAAGTATGGCAACATGGGTACAGATCTTTTCGATCTCATCCAGTAAATGACTGGCGATAATGATGGTGGTTCCCTGCCTGGCCAGTGATTTGATCAGGTCGCGGATTTCTACAATTCCTACCGGATCCAGCCCGTTGGTAGGTTCATCGAGTAACAGTACTTCCGGATTACCCATCAACGCTGCAGCAATGGCCAGGCGTTGTTTCATGCCCAGGCTGTATGCGCTGAACCGGCTGTTTTTCCGTTCGGTCAGTTTAACAATTTCAAGTACTTGATGGATGTCTGCTTCTGTTCCTCTACCACTGATTGCCTGGGTGATTTTTAAATTATCCACGGCAGACAGGTAATGATAAAAATTGGGTGTTTCCAGTAAAGACCCAATCCTTTTTCTTTCTGTATGATGATTGGCCTGATCAAACCAGCTGTACTCACCCGAATCTGCTTTGAGGATATCCAGTACAATACTCATCATAGTGGTTTTGCCACTGCCGTTTGGCCCCAGTATCCCAAATACACTGCCTCTTGGTACGGTAAGCGAAACCTGCTTCAATGCTTTAACAGCGCCATAGGACTTACTGATGGTCTCCAATGATAAAACTGTTTCCATATATAATTTTTTAACGGGTTATTTTTTTAGCCACGGCCTTAACTGCCTGATTACTTTATTATTGTCAGACACTGCAAACTTGTCGTTCCAGTCCCAGAGCATCACCGGCAAATTGAACTCACTCATAATTGCTGTGATATCCCTGAGGTACGCAGCTCTTGATTTCTTGTCGGCAATGTTGATTACCCCCGTTTCTGTACAGATAAGCGGCAAATTCAGCCGTTGAGCTTCCTCGCTGATTTGTCTGATGCGATCCCGGAGATATTGGTAGCTCGCCTCTTTGGGGTATCGGTTATAATCCTGAGCAAGCAGTGAATGTTCGGGAGCATTATAAAGCCCCGGCATTCTGCGCGCCTTAAAGGGGTAAGGGAATCCAGTGATAAATGTTTTCTCGGGGGTCCAGTCTGCACCCTGGTGCGTAAATATATAAGGCTCATAAAAATGGAACGTATACAGGATCTTTCCATCATCTACCGAAAGCCTGCCCATATGCATCAATTCATTGGACCCGTTGTAATTGGCTCCGCCCACTATAAAGATCCTGTCGGGGTCTTCTTTTCTGAGCTCTCTTACCAATGTGGTTACGGATGATTTCCAAACTTCCATGTTGGTAGTGGGTTCGTTGTATAATTCAAAAAAAAGCTTGCTGGTAGATTGTTCTCTCATAGCGCTGATTACCTGCTTCCAGATCCGGATGATCCGGTCGTTCTCGGAATAAATATTATTGTTGTTCAGCTTTCCATAATGATACACGATCACCAGATTCAGCTTCAGCGAATAACAGGTTTTATAGATCTGGTTGAGTTTTTGGATCAGGGTCAAACTCAGTGGTGCATAACTGTCTGCCATAAAATGATCAAAAGCCACTGGTAACCTAACCGTATTAAAACCTGCTTTTGCGATGGCGTTTAACTGTGGGGTAAGGTCGGATTGGTACAGATCTTTCGGATTGGCCCAATATTGTTCGAGCAAAGAAATATTAACTCCTTTGCTGAGCGAGGACTTGATTTTATTTAGATCGGTTCTCTCCGCAGCAAAAACTACAAAAAAGAAACTCACAAATGTCAATAACCCTGTTAAAATGATTGATTTTATTATATTTTTGAAGTTTAATTATTATGAATTATCAATAACCTGTTGCATATTTGTAAATATGATAGATTATCATAGGATTCCTTTTGTAAATATAGGCAGGCAGAAGCTTACTTCCGAATTGAATAAACGTGGGGCTTACTTTTCTAACGTAGCTATCTGGAGTATTCTGTTTTCTTTGCCGCTTTTCTGGTTGCTCGACCTTCTTTTTATGAAAGACGATTGGGTACTTCTTCTTATGTTAAGGATCTGCTCATTTGCAGTGTCCTATTTTCTGTACAACTATGGTACAAAAAAACGCTGGAGTTACGAACTGGTGCTTAACCTGGTAGTAGGCACCAATGTGGTACTAATGTCGCTCATTTGTGGAATTGTACCGGTTTCTAACGTACTTCCTTATTTTCTGCTGGCATCTGTACTGATGCTGCTGCTGAATACCACTGTATTCTGGAGGCCTGTATTTTCCCAGTTGCATTGTGCCATCTCCTATATAATCATTGTTTTTCTCTATACCATCAACAACAGACTGGAAAGCTACACTGGTTTGATTTCCAGCGGAGGCGGCGTATATTTTCTGGTTTCTTCCTTTTCCTGTTTCATTGCTTTCAACAGGTACCAGCTGGTCAAACGCGAAACGGAAAAAAACCTGATTATTGAAGAGTCTAACAGAAGAATGCTGGAACAGAACGAAAAGATCAATGATCAGCACCATGTGATTGATGAGGCGAACAGGAGGTTGAAGGAACTGAGTGATTACCGCCAGAATACCCTCAATATCATGATTCATGATTTGAAGAACTTTATCGGCTCTAATCAGATCTCCATAGACCTGATCACGCAGAAATCGAGCAACCTGACTTCCGATCAGAAGGAAATCCTGAGTTATATCACCATTGGGAATGAGAAACTCCATTACCTGTCTCAGAAACTGGCAGAGTCTGCCGACGCAGATACGGGAAAAATTGAGTACCGATTCGAAGAATTTGACATTATTCCTGAAGTGGAAAAAGCGGTGATAGCCCTTGTAGATGCGGCCAGTATCAAGCAGGTTACCCTTCAGGTTCATCTATCTCCTTCCGATGTTATTGTGAGTCTGGATAAAATATTTTTGCGGCACATATTATTTAAGCTCCTTTCTAACGTTATTAGGTTTATCCAAAGGGGTTCTGCTTTGAGCATTCATGCAGCAAACGTAGATGGGGAATGTATTGTTGAGATAATTAATAAAGCCACACCCATCGGAATGGACAAACTGGAGGAATACTTTAACAGGTTACAAGCTCCCAATCAGTCGGATCATGCCGTTAGCCAGTCTGGTATGGGCTTTTCTGTAGCGCAACAGCTGACAAATGATATGGGTGGAACACTGACCTATGAAAGTAATCCTACTATAGGAAATTATTTTAAACTGAAATTCAAACTAGCCTAGTAATAAATACCCGCTTATGAAATCGAAATTCTCACTGTTTACACTGTTTATACTCATGATGTCCGGGCTATTTGCACAGGAAGCGCAGGTCCGTACGCTGGAAGACATGGGGTATAGGAATGAGTCTGTCATTGGTATTGCCGGAGCTTTAACCTACTTCCTGAAGTTGCAGCCCAGTGATGATGTGAACAATACCAGATTGGTATTGAATATCAGACCCTCACAGGTGTTGAACAAAGATAAATCTACCATCACCATTTCTTTAAAGGATGAGCCGGTATTTACCCAGCGGATTTTTACCAATGTGGTTGATTCGTTGATTACGGTTGTAATACCGTTAGATAAAAGATACGTTCAGCCCGATGGGCGTTTCATTAAACTGAGGGTGGAAGCCAAGCTTTGTATGTCTGATGAATACTGCAAGGACGTAGACAATCCGGCAGTCTGGATTAATGTCAGGAACAATTCTTACATCGAAGCTAAAAAGCAGTCTCTGTCTTCTTATGTATACAGTTTAAAAGAAACCATTCAAAATTACAGCAGAATCAGTACACCGGTTAATTCGGACCTGGATGATCTGTTGAGTGGTGGCGTATTGTTTGCGCTGATTAAGCAGAAAGTCTCTCTCGGAGAAATCAGTACCGATAATTTCAGCGAAAACGATTCTGTCAGCAATACTGTTATAACCGGTCTGTTCAATAAATTACCTGCAAATATTACAAGTCAGATTCCTGATTTTCAGAATGGTCAGGGTTGTATCATCAGCCTGAATCCATACGGAGACAGCAGGAGTGTGCTGGTAGTTACCGGAAAAGATGCAGAAGGATACAGAAAAGCAATTAATACGCTTACCAATTATAAAGTAATCAACAGCAGTTTTTCCTCCAGAATGGTGATTGATAACGGACTGCCGAATTATTTCGACAAAAATCCTTTGCCGGTTGTATTCTCGCTGGAGGAACTCGGGGGAACTCCACGGATCATGGAAGGGGTTGGGGCTTTGAAAACCAACTACGCATTCTCTTTGTCCGATTACAATGCCATTCCTAAGAAACTTACGTTTCACCTGGAAGCAATGTTATCTATCCTAAAGCCGGGCGACAGAGGATTTCTGAACGTATACCTGAATGAAAATCTTGTATTCAGTACAGACCTGCACGATAAGAGCAGCTTTAACGGCGACATAGACCTGAAGCCATACCTTCTTACCAAGAACAACTCTCTGGTAGTTGAAATACGTTTTCACCCGGCCGGAAATATTTGTAAAGAAGGGTTTGCCAATTTCTTTGGTTTCATAGACACCAAAACATCTAACCTGGTTTTCTCTGGAGAAAAAAGCAAAGAATTCTATAACTTCTTTAACTACCCCGGCGAATTCCGTAAGAAGGCACTGAAATTTGTGATCACACCTTCTTTAATGCCCCAT
Source organism: Sphingobacterium thalpophilum (assembly GCA_943325035.2). Lineage (GTDB taxonomy): Bacteria > Bacteroidota > Bacteroidia > Chitinophagales > Chitinophagaceae > Sediminibacterium. The sequence goes on from CALPNW020000098.1 coordinate 4,694, forward strand.
CTGACAGCTTCTATGGGCCAGTTGATCTATCAGCTGAACACTACTACCATTCTGTCTAACTACATGAATGTGCCGGAAATGGTTACTTCCGATAAAACCACAATGGATGATCTGCGGAATTACAATGCCATTGCAATGGTTCACCGCAATGATCCGTTCATTAAAAATTTCACTTCTTTGCCGGTTCAGTTCAACAAAGACTTTCAGTTGTATAAAGATGTGATCGGACAAACAGCCTATTCCATCAATGACTTCTCCAACAGTGGTATCGCCCAGATTTTTAAACAGGGTCAATCTACTTTCATGTTAATCACCGCACTGGGTGATACGGCAATAAGTGATGCCTTTGAAGGCGTTATCCGCAGTTTTGGTTCTCAGTATTCTGCCATTGAAAGTAATGTATGCATAGCCAACAGTAAGGGAAAGAGTAACTTCTTCTTTAAGCTTTCTGATAATGCAGGTATTGTTAGTTATCGTGGTGATAAAAACAACATGGCCATTATCTGGAATAATTATAAGTTCTTTATTCTGGGTGGGTTGCTGCTGCTCCTGATAGTTGCGTTCTTCTTTGTAAGAAAGCGTGTTAAGAAATCTCAGGAAATTGTTTAATGGATTTATAAAAGACTGCCCTGAAATATGCCTGTTTGTGCTCTGAATAATATGATTGGTGTAGGCTTGTTCACAACAGGTAAGCTGCAGGAAATTGAAAAGATTGCTGAGGAGTTCGACTATGCCTGTATTAAAGCAGCATTAAACTTTGGCTTTCTTACCAGAAGGGATTATGTAGATTTTCTGGATCGTTCAGGCTTTCCGCTGATTGATATCCGCAACGAAGTGATCGATCAAACTTATGTAGAACAATGCGATTTGCAGCAACTGAATGCCTATTTATTTTTGCCCATCCGAAATGATGGGAAAGGAACAATTATTGTGGCTGCAGCAGATCCGCTGGACGATAAATTAAGAAACACCCTCGAAATAAAATTCAGCGCAAGAATTAAATTTGTTGCTGCGTCGGATCTGGATATTACCTGGATGGTACATAAACTAAGAGGGGACTTTTACGTAAAGGAAGCGGTATTCAGCCTGATGCGGAAAGATCCTGAAAGCTCTGGACTCATTACCTTTACAGACGCTCAGCTGGTGGTTATTTTTACGTTGATTGCGGTATCTTTCATTCTGCTTACGGTTAGCTTTATTAATATCTTTATTTTCTTTAACCTTTTCTTTAGCGGGTTCTTCCTTTTTGCCATTTTGTTTAAACTGTATATTGCTTTAAAGGGTTCGAGGTATGAATTGCATGAAACGGTTACCAAGGATGAAGTAAAGCAGGTAGAGGATGACAGCTTGCCGGTTTACACCATTCTGTTACCGGTTTACAAAGAAGACAAACTGATCCGTAAACTGATCTGGAACCTGCGGAGTCTCGATTACCCAAGGGCCAAGCTCGATGTAAAATTATTGATTGAGGAAGATGATGATAAAACACTGAATGCAGTACGAAATCTTGATTTCCCTGCAAACTTTGAAACCATTGTGGTTCCGTTTCATATGCCCAAAACAAAACCCAAAGCCTGTAATTACGGTTTGTTCTTTTGTAAAGGAAAGTACCTCACCATTTATGATGCAGAAGATGTGCCGGATGCTGATCAGTTAAAGAAAGTGGTTTGTTTATTCCGGAAATTGCCCAAGGATTATATCGTATTGCAGGGAGCATTGAACTATTTCAATAAGAATGAAAACCTGCTTACCAGGATGTTTACGCTGGAATATTCTTACTGGTTCGATTATATGTTACCCGGTCTTCAGTCATTAGATGTGCCTATTCCTTTAGGGGGAACATCCAATCACTTTAAACTCGATAAATTGATTGAGCTGGGTGGATGGGATCCCTTTAATGTAACGGAGGATGCCGATCTGGGGGTGCGTGTATTTGAAAAAAGATATAAGGTAGGGGTGGTAAACAGTACCACATTCGAAGAAGCCAATAACGAACCGGTTAACTGGATCCGTCAGCGGTCCCGCTGGATCAAAGGCTATATGCAAACCACGCTGGTGCATATGAGAAACCCTGCAAAGCTGGTAAGTAAAATTGGCTGGAGAGGATTTTTCGGCTTCAACTTCTTTGTAGGATTTACACCTATTACTTTTTTACTGTATCCGGTATTGCTTTCCTTCTTTATTGTTTATCTGTTGTTTGATCTGGATTCGGTAAGGGTATTGTTCCCCGACTGGGTTTTATATATTTCCATTTTCAACTTTGTGGCCGGCAATACTTTGATGATCTATCTGAATATGCTGGCTGTATTCAAAAGAAGGTATTATGAGCTGATTCTGTTTGCCATTTTTAATCCGCTTTACTGGCTGATGCACTCTATTGCTGCCTATAAGGGATTGTGGCAATTGATCTATAAACCATTTTACTGGGAAAAAACCAACCACGGGTTAACCAAGGTATCTCACTCAGCTTCAGCTGCTGTTTCAGCATCAAACACAAATCAATCCGGATGAGATTAGCTAATGGACACATACGTATTCTCTCACTGTTACTGGTTTTTTACTACGTAATAGCAGCCTGGTTGTTTCACCGCAATGGATTTGAACATACAGAAGCTTTATTTTATGCCGAAAAGCTGAAGTTGTTATATGAATACAAGGAGAATACCCTTCTTACCCTGGGTACTACTTTTCCTACCATCGTTTTTCTGGGCTCCGTTATTTTTTCGCCCTTTGGCTATCTCTTTGCTCCAATAGCATTGTCTATTGTAATGATGTCTTTTCTGTTTTACTTTATGGTGATAGACCTTTGCAATTCAAGTCTGCCTGTTAAAGCATTGCTGATTGCAGTGTGCCTGTTGTTTGTCTTTCATCCGATGTTTTTATACGCAGCAGTAAGTGGCAGAAGTATAGCAGCCATCATGCTGTTCTTTTATCTGCTCTTCAGAAGTCTATTTAATTATTATAAAAGCCAGACTACTTATTATTTGTCGCTGGCCAGCATTTATTTAACCTGTTTGATCTTTACGGAGATCAACTTTATCTGGATGATTCTTTCTTTCTTTCCTTTTGTGGTATTGATTTCTATAGAAGGTATTAAAGTGGCTAAAGATGATCCGATGGTGCTTCAGTACTACCAGGCGTTGAATAACCGATCACAACGGCGTAAACTGGCCAACAGAACCATTGCCATTTACCTTATACTCTTCCTCTTGCCCTTGGGTGCAGTGTATCTTTACAGAGCCCTTAACGCGGCACATGCAGGGGATGCTACCTATTTTTTAACCAGTCAGTATGCCAACTGGCGGGTAACCGGAACAACCACACTCAATACTATTTTAGAAAATGTAAAAGGCAGAAATATTGCCAAGCAAACGCAGATCGTATTTCAGTTTTTCACCATGATCCTTTCGCCTGTTTTTGTGCTGGCCCTGTTTCTTTTTCGCGGAAAAATATATGAGTTGTTCACCCTCTTAACGCCACTCATCTTTTTCAGTATTATTCTGGTAGACATTAACTATTATATTACAGTTGAATATTTTATGATTATCAATGTAATTGCAGTTGCAGGGTTGGCTTTTTTAGGGAAAGAAAGGGTGAATGCCACGGTTACTTCCGGTTTAATTATTGCAGCAGCGGTATTGAGTATATCGGCAGGCAGTTATTATTTTTCGGAAACAAGCGATGTGGAAGAACAGCAATTTTACCAGTCATCTGCAGGGCCTTCTACCTGGAACAAACCTAAAATAAACTCTGAAGCAGCTGTGCTTGCTGAATACCTTGGTACCATTGCATCCGCTAAAAGACCGGTATTAATAGACGATGCATCTGCCTATGGTATTGTGGCGCATATGGCCAGTTTAGATGGATTGGTATTGCCCATGCAAAAAAGCTTTGTTACGGCAATAGAGAATCCTACTTTGTCGGCTCATTATATATGCGTTGCCAAAAAGAATAACAGACTGCATAATTTTACAGTACTGAATGCCTACAATATTGGTATCATGAGAGACAGAATTGATCTGTTTCCTTACAGGGTTTTTGAAACAGAGAACTGGATCATTTACAGTATCCGGTAAATAGAAAAACCCGGTTATACAACCAGGTTTTCATTTCTATACAATACTTTTATTAGTTTCTGATGGGTCTTCCGCTTTTAAGAACACTCTGGATTCTTTCGAGTGATTTCTTTTCACCACAGAGGCTTAAGAACGCTTCTCTTTCCAGATCCAGCAGGTATTGCTCACTTACCAGACTTTGCTCGCTTAAATCTCCCCCGCACATTACATAGGCCAGCTTGCGCGCAACCAGTGCATCATGGTCGGTTGCGTATCCGCCGCGTTGCATTCCGTTGATTCCTGCAAGCATTGCTCCCAGTCCCATGCGGCCAACAACTTTTACGTCTTTACGGGGCACCGGAACATTGTATCCCTGTTCAACTATTTCCAGTACACTTTTTTTGGCTTCGGCAACTCTTCTTCCGATATTCATTACCACTTCATCCACACCCGGCCGCAGAATACCCATTTCAAAACCTTCCTGTGCCGAGGTAGCTACTTTTGCAGTGGCTATTGCAAGGAAACGTTCTTTTAATGTATTGGTTTCTGGTTCGTCTTTGTGTAATTCATCACTTGCACGCATGGCAAATTCTTTTGTTCCGCCACCGCCGGGTATTAAACCAACACCCAGTTCTACCAAACCAATATAGGTTTCTGCAGCAGCACATACTTTATCTGCATGAAGGTTCATTTCACAACCACCACCCAGTGTTAATCCATGGGGTGCAGTTACTACCGGTATAGAAGAATACCGCATTCTCATCATGCTGTTCTGGAACATTCTGATGGCCATATCCAGCTCGTCGTATTCCTGCTCTATTGCCAGCATAAAGATCATTCCCACATTGGCCCCTGCACTGAAATTAGGACCATCATTGGCAATAACCAGCCCTTTGAATTTTTCTTCAGAAATACTGATGGCTTTATTTAGTCCTTCTAATACTTCTCCTCCGATACTGTTCATTTTTGTACTCCACTCAAATCCTGCAACACCATCTCCGATATCATACATTCTGCAGGCGGCATTTTTCCATACCAGTTTGTCTGCATGATTTTTAAGTATCAGGAAAGATTCGCCGCCAGGTATTACTTTATAAGTTTTACCGGCAACATCATAATACATTTTTTTACCGTTCTCTACTTTGTAGAAGCTGGTTGCGCCGGAAGCAAGCATTTCGGTGATCCATGGTGCAACCGCAACCCCCGCTTTTTGCATGGCTTCTGTTGTTTTTGCCACACCCAGGGTGTCCCATGTTTCAAAAGCGCCGATCTCCCAGCCAAAGCCGGCCATCATTGCATCATCCAGGCGATAGATTTCATCGCTGATTTCCGGAATGCGGAAAGAGATATAAGAGAACAGGGAGTTATGAAAAGCGCGGAAAAAATCGCCTGCTTTATCGGTAGCACCGTTCAGCATTTTAATTCTTTGTTTCAGGTCTTCTACCGGCTTAGCTGCTTCCAGGCTGGCAAACTTTGGTTTAATCCTTGCGCCATATTCCATGGTAGACAGATTCAACGTAAGAATCTCTTTACCTGCGGCTGACTTTATTTTTTTGAAGAACCCTTGTCCGGTTTTATCTCCCAGCCAGTTATTCGTGGTAACAGTATCCAGCCATGCAGGGATGGTGAAAATGGATTTTGCTTCGTCGTTGGGGCAATTTTCTGCAACCCCTTTTGCCACTTTTACCAATGTATCAATACCTACCACATCGGCTGTTCTGAAGGTAGCTGATTTAGGACGGCCAATGATTGGTCCGGTCAAAGCATCTACTTCATCTACCGATAACTGCAGCTGGTCCATGATATGGAAGATGCTCATGATACTGAATACACCAATGCGGTTGGCAATAAATGCAGGGGTGTCTTTACACA
>CALPNW020000099.1 GCA_943325035.2 Sphingobacterium thalpophilum
TCATTGGCTATGCATTACAGCACTTATTACCGTATGAACACTTTTCTAAAGTTCAGCATGGCGGTGGTGTATGGGCTCCGGCAATCCGGTTTCACAAAGGCGAATTTTATATCTTTTATCCCGATCCGGATTTTGGCATATACATGATCAAAGCAAAACAAATTACCGGTGCATGGAGCCAGCCCGTTCTGGTAGAAAAAGGGAAGGGGTTAATAGATCCATGTCCATTATGGGATGATGATGGGAAACTATACCTGGTGCATGCTTTTGCAGGTTCTAGGGCAGGAATAAAAAGTTTATTGGTGGTAAAGGAACTCAGTGCAGATGGAACCCGGGTAATTGGTGATGGCAAATTGGTATACGATGGTCATGAATTGGATCCAACTATCGAAGGCCCCAAATTTTATAAGCGCAATGGATGGTATTATATTTTTGCACCTGCAGGTGGAGTGTCTACCGGGTGGCAAACCGTATTGCGGTCTTCTTCTGTTTATGGTCCTTATGAGCGAAAAGTAGTAATGGCACAGGGTAATGCTCCTGTTAACGGACCTCACCAGGGCGCATGGATCAATACAATAACCGGTGAAGACTGGTTCCTCCATTTTCAGGATAAAGATGCTTTTGGCCGTATCGTTCATTTGCAGCCCATGAGCTGGAAAAATAACTGGCCGGTAATTGGAACAGATGTGGACGGAGATGGAACGGGTCAGCCGGTTGCTGAATATACAATGCCCAATATCGGGTGGAGTAAAAAGATTCCACAGAAAACTGATCCGCAGAAAAATCTTCCCGCAAAAACTAATCAGCAGATTGCCGCATTTGATCATATCATTGGGTTGGAATGGCAATGGCAGGCCAATCCAAAACAGCACTGGGCCTATATCTATCAGCAAAAAATAAGGATGTACGCGGCAGACCTTCCTGATTCTGCAAAGAACTACTGGAATATGCCCGCCTTACTGATGCAAAAATTCCCTTCAGCCGAATTTTCGGCCACCACCAAACTTTCCCTGCATTCCAACACCATCGGAGAAAGAGCCGGCTTGATTATTTTTGGAACCGACTATGCATCTGTTTATCTGGAAAATACGGCCACAGGAATTCAGGTAAGAAAAGCGGTTTGCCTCAATGCGGATAAGGGTAAGCCTGAATCGGTTCAGGTGCTGAAACAATTAACCATTGCTGCAGTTTATATAAAAGTTGCTGTAGATAAAAATGGCTATTGTGATTTTTATTTTAGCGAAGACGGGGTTAACTTTCAGCCGGCAGAAGGTCGTTTTTTAGCTAAGCCCGGTAAATGGGTTGGCGCTAAAGCAGGGATCTATTGCAGTAGGGCAGCATTCAAAAACGATGCAGGTTATGCAGATTTTGACTGGTTTACATTTAAAAAATAACACAATGAAATATTTATTGTTCATGCTTCTGGGAACTGGTTTAACATTTGGTGCTTCTGCACAAAACAGGGATTCTGTTGCAGTTGTTGCTGCGGTAGAACAATTGCGGACAGCAATGATCAATGGTAATGAAGAAGCGCTAAATGCAATCGCTTCTGATCAGCTCAGTTATGGTCATTCAGGGGGGCATGTAGAGGGCAAAACAGAGTTTGTAACAAAAATCAGTAGTGGAAAGTCGGATTTTGTAACCATTGAAATTTCCGAACAATCCATTCTGGTGAGCGGTAAAACGGCTATCGTAAGGCATACCCTGAATGCTACCACCAATGATGGGGGTAAGCCGGGTATTGTAAAATTGAAAATATTACTGGTCTTTCAAAAAGAGAAAGGGAATTGGAAAATGCTCGCCCGGCAGGCAGTAAAAAGTTAATTATTTTCTTTTGGCAGAAGATTCTCTCTGTAAAAGTTCTGCAGGTAGTACCACCCGTTCAAAGTCGGTAACGGGTCTTTTACTTTCGATCATAGAAATTAAGAGTTCTGCTGCTCTTTTGCCCATTTCATAGGCTGGCTGACGAACCACAGAAAGGGAAGGAGACAATAATTCTGTAAGATCCAGATTGCTGAATCCTATCAGGCCCATACTGGAAGGGATCACAATTTTTTCATGCTTGCAATAGCGCATAATATTGGTAGTGATCTTATCGGAACAAGCCATTACTGCATCGGGCCTGTTGTTGGATTGAAGGAAATTGGTTAATACCTGTTCAACTTCTTCATAAATCATACCACCATGTGGGCAGTAAGCTATTAATGTATCATCCACCTGCATTTTTTTATCGGTCAAGGCTTTTTTATAACCGTCCACCCGTTCTGTGGTCATAGATAAAAAGGAAGAACTGGCAATACATCCAATGCGTTTATACCCGTTTTTTATCAGGTGCATAGTAGCATTGTATGCTGCCGTGAAATTGTCTACGATTACTTTATGAGTTTCTAAACTGTCTACAACCCGGTCAAAACAAACAATCGGCATACCTCTGCCGTATAAATCGTTGATGGTAGAAAAATCATTGGTATTGGACGATACGGAGAGTAAAATACCATCTACGCTGCGCGAAGCCAGGTATTGCATTGCCGATACTTCCCGGTTAAAGTCTTCTTTACTCTGGGCAATGACCACGTTGTAGCCCTTTTCCTGGGCAACAGACTCTATTCCATTGATGGCCTGCGAAAAGAAACTATTGGCAATCTCACTGACCAGTACACCTATTGAGCTGCTTCTTTTTTCTTTCAGGCTTAGTGCAATAGGGTTAGGTCTGTAATTGTTTTCCCGGGCATATTCCAGCACCCTTGCCTTGGTTTCGGGGCTGATTTCATAGCTGTCACGAAGCGCTCTGCTAACTGTAGAGGTAGACAAACCGAGTACTTTAGCAATATCTTTGATTGTAATAGCTTCAAACTTCATGTTGTTGCAGTAAACTGGATTACAAGATACTGATTTATGGGTACCCATCCCGACATCGTTTGCGTAAATATTCCCCTCATAATATAGCAGAGTTATGAAATAACTAAGTAGACTTGTAAGGCAAACCTAATTGCGTTGCCCATATGAATCGATTGTTACTATGTATTGTTGCCATGGCAACTGCTTTTTGCGTGCATGCACAGAAGCCGGTTAATGTTCTTGTTCAAAAAACTGCATTCAGAAAGGATACAATAAATATTGTACAATTTGGTGCTAAATCGGATGCCAGCTCGCTCAATACAAAATCCATCAATGAATCAATAACCGCTATTCATAAAAAAGGAGGTGGTGTTGTATTGGTTCCGGACGGAACATGGATTACTGGCCCGATCGATTTTAAAAGTAATGTGAACCTGCATCTTTCTAAAAATGCTCTGTTGATTTTCACCTCCGATTTTAGCCAGTATCCGCTGGTATTGTCTTCTTTTGAAGGAGTGGATGCTGCAAGGTGTAAGTCGCCTGTAACCGCAGAAAATCTCGAGAATATTGCCATTACAGGAAAAGGAGTGATCAACGGGAATGGGTTTTTCTGGAGACCCGTTAAAAAAGATAAACTAACCGAATCGGAGTGGAAGAAACACCAATTGAAATTTGGCGGTGCATTAACGGAAGATAAAAAAACCTGGTATCCTTCTAAAGCAGCGGCGGAGGCCTCCACCAAAAAAGACATCGGAAAAATAATCAATGGTAAAAAAGTAGCAGACTTTGAATCGATCAAAGATTTTCTTCGTCCGAATATGATCCGTATTTCGAATTGTAAAAGGGTACTGATAGAAGGAGTGACTTTTGAAAATTCTCCGGCCTGGACTACCCATTTATTGATGAGTGAAGACATCACCATCAGTGGGCTGAAAGTAAAAAATCCCTGGTACGGGGCCAACACCGATGCGGTTGATCTCGAAAGTTGTAAAAATGTGTTAATGGAAAATTGTGTGTTTGATACAGGGGATGATGGCATTACATTAAAAAGCGGCAGAGATGAAGATGGAAGAAAGCGCGGGGTTCCTACTGAAAATGTAGAGATCCGGAACTGTACGGTATACCATGCCCATGGTGGATTTGTAGTTGGCAGTGAAATGAGTGGAGGCGTAAAAAATATTTACGTAAGCGATTGTACTTTCATAGGTTCTGATATTGGATTAAGATTTAAAACTACCCGGGGAAGAGGTGGTGTGGTGGAGAATATTTATGTGAAGAATATCAATATGAAAGATATTCCGGGTGAAGCCATTCTTTTTGATATGTATTATGCTGCCCAGGATCCTGTTGCAATGGCCGGAGAAAATAGAGAGCCCCCCAAAGTAGAGATACTGCCTGTTACAGAAGCTACTCCGGTTTTCAAAAACTTCTATTTTGATCATATTATCTGTGATGGTGCTTCTAAAGGGGTGTTCATCAGAGGGATACCGGAAATGCCTGTTGAGAATGTTCAGATGAACCATCTCTATTTAAAAGCAGACAAAGCCATTGATATTCAAGAAGCAAAAAATATCGCTATTAGCAACAGTACATTCATTTCCAGAGAAACATCGCCGGTTGCCTATATACTGAACAGCTCAGATATTAAATTCAGCAATATCAGCTATCCGGAAAATTCGGAACTGTTTCTGTTGCTGCAGGGAGAAAGAGCTGCCCGGATAAAATTAATTGATCTGCCGGCTAACCGCGCCAAAAAATTGCTGACTGCAGAATTTGGTGCTGCAGAAAAATCGGTGGATGTTAAAAACCTGAATCATTGATAGTATGAAAAAACTACTTTTTATTATATTGGTTTTACTGGCTGGATTTGCAAATGCACAATTACCTGTTGCAGAACAAATGATTGGTACAGTAATGAAATTGTGGCCCGATTCATTTTCTGTTAAACCCGGAGGTAAGGCAAGATGGAGCTATGACCAGGGGGTGATACTGAAGGGTGTTGAAGGAGCCTGGCAACTTACCGGCAATGGGGCCTATTTTAATTACATACAGCATAGTATGGATTATTATGTGAAGGAGGATGGCAGTATATACGATTACAAGCCCGATGATTTTAATATTGACCATGTTAATAATGGCAAATTATTGCTCTTACTGTATAAGGTGACGGGGAAGGAGAAGTACAGAAAGGCCGTAACGCTTTTAAGGGATCAGCTTAAAAAACATCCTCGTACAACAGAGGGCGGATTCTGGCATAAGAAAATTTATCCGAACCAGATGTGGCTGGACGGGCTTTATATGGGACAACCATTTTATGCGGAATATGCAGCTACTTTTCACGAGGATGCTGCATTTGCTGATATAACCCGCCAGTTTGTACTAATGGAACAACATGCCAGGGATGCAAAAACCGGTTTATTGTTTCATGCATGGGATGCTTCCCGTCAACAGAAATGGGCCGATCCTGTTAGCGGGCGCTCGCCGCTTGTTTGGGCCAGAGCAATGGGAGGGTATGGAATGGCCATGGTAGATGTACTGGATCATTTTCCCATCAATCATCCGGGCAGAGATTCTATCGTTAAAATACTCAACCGATATGCAGTTGCTGTTTTAAGTGTGCAGGATCAGAACAGTGGTGTTTGGCTGGATATTTTAGATAAACCCAATGAGCCCAAAAATTATAAGGAGGCATCTGCCTCTTCTATGTTTGTGTATACTTTGCTGAAGGGCATCAGGAAAGGATATTTGCCATCCACTTATTTACCTGCTGCAAAAAAAGGGTATACAGGTCTGTTAAAGGAGTTCTTTAAATCAGATCATGGCGTTGCTGCTTTGCAGGGAACGGTTAGTGTTTCCGGACTGGGTGGAAATCCATACAGAGACGGAAGTTTTAATTACTACATGAGTGAACCGGTGGTGGAGAATGATCCAAAAGGGGTTGGTGCATTTATCCAGTGCAGTGTTGAAATGGAACTGGCTTCGGATAAAAAAACGGGGAAACTGGTTTTGCTGGACACCTACTATAACAATGAGCTAAAGAAAGATGTAACCGGTACAGACATCAGATGGCATTATATCTGGGAAGACGTCACTAACGGTGGGTTCTCGTTCCTGGGAAATATTTTTCAACGGCAAGGTGCAAAAACCGAATTACTTGCTACAGCGCCTACTTCAGCTAATCTGAAAAAGGCGTCCGTTTATATTGTAGTTGATCCGGATCATCTGAGGGATAATCCCTCTCCGCATTATATGAATGCCTCAGAGGCGGGAGTAATTGAGCGTTGGGTGAAAGCTGGGGGGGTATTGGTAATGATGGCGAATGACAGCAATAACTGCGACCTTACTCATTTTAATATACTCGCACAAAAATTCGGAATCAGCTTTACGGACAAGAGTATTAATATGGTAAAGGGGAACGATTTTGAATCGGGATCAGTTACTGCCATCAAAGGCAACCCTGTTTTTAGCAGTATGCCTAAAATGTTTGTGAAAGAACTGAGTGCGCTTGAATTAACGGGTGCCGCAAAATCAATTGCAAAAAAAGGTGAAGATGTGATCATGGCAGTTAGTAGTTATGGAAAAGGAACTGTTTTTGCTATTGGTGATCCCTGGCTGTACAATGAATATGTAGATGGACGGAAATTGCCTGCAGATTTCGGCAATTTTACTGCTGCTCAGGAATTGGCTAAATGGTTACTTTTAAAGTCTAAGTAGAATGATCGGAAAAAGAATTTTAGTCCTTTGCTTTTTATTTTTGGCTGTTACACTGACTGCTCAAAAAAGAGTTTCTGTAGCACATAACAATACTACCGACTTTACAACTATTCAGGCAGCTATCAACAGTATTCCTGCCAATAACAGGGAGCTGATAATTATTGATATAGCGGCCGGTACTTATTCTGAAAAGATTTTTATTAAGAATAGTAATATACAGTTGAACGGAAAAGGCCGGGAGGAAACGATCATTACACAATCTATTGCCAGGGATGAATGGCGTTGTGAACATAAGGATGACTGGGGGGTGGCAACAATTAATATTGATTCATCTGCCGATGTCATTTTCAGTAATCTTACTATTCGTAATAATTATGGTTTTGAGAACACCGGCACTTCTACTATTGCCTGTGCATCAGATTCAACCGGAAAAAAAACAGTGAGGCGTGACAGTCATCAAATGGCTTTCAGAAGCTTTAAAGCCAATAAACTGAGTTTTATTAATTGCAGATTTCTGTCTTATGGCGGAGATACCATGAGCCCCTGGGATACAGAAAGCGGGATGTTTTATTATAAAAATTGTATCATGGAAGGTGGGGTGGATTTTTATTGTCCGCGGGGATGGGCTTATGCGGAAAATTGTACGTTCATCAGTCATTCCGGACCTGCTGCTATCTGGCACGATGGTTCTCAGCACAAAGATTCAAAAACAGTGCTGGTGAATTGTGCATTCAAAGGCTTTGATGGATTTATGCTGGGACGGTATCACAGAGATGCTCAGTTCTATCTGATCAACTGCCTGTTTGCTGAAAATATGGCCGACAAAGATATTTATCTGGTTCCAACTGCTAATATTCTTAAATGGGATAGAAGGGTCTATTATTACAACTGCACCAAAGTAAACAGTACCGGTAATTGGTTTAAAAATAATTTAGAACAGGCGGAAGGGAATCCGGATCCGTTAAAGATCAATGCAGAATGGGTGTTTAATAAAAAGTGGAACCCGGCGGAAATTAAAAAGTAATGAAATTATCAAAAAATATATTAAAAGACATCAACGCCGGAGAAGTATCTGTTCCGGGTAGTTCCTATTTTGATCTGCCTGAGAAAGTACTGCAATTTGGAACCGGTGTTTTATTAAGAGGGCTGCCTGATTATTATATTGATAAAGCCAATAAGGAAAATATATTCAATGGCAGAATTGTAGTGGTAAAATCTACTGCCACCTCCGGGGCCGACACCTTTGACCAGCAGGATGGATTATACACCCATTGTATCAGGGGTATTTCAGGGGGTAATTTATTGAACAACTATATTGTAAATGCATCTATCCGCCGTGTATTAAGTGCTGCAGTTCATTGGAAAGAAATTCTGGCATTGTCTGCAAGTGCTGATATGCAGATTATAATTTCCAATACAACAGAAGCAGGATTGGTGTTGATGAGTTCAGACCGGATCAATGCAGGTGTTCCTGCCTCATTTCCCGGAAAATTACTGGCGTTTTTACACAGCCGTTGGAAACATTTTTCGGGTTCATCAGATTCTGGGATGGTAATACTTCCAACAGAACTGGTGCCGGAAAATGCAAATCTGCTGGAAGATATACTGGATGAGTTGGCTCAGCTCAATGAGCTGGAAGATAGTTTTATTGTATGGCTGCACACTGCCAATCATTTTTGCAATACACTGGTAGACCGGATTGTTCCCGGTAAGCTTTCTGCAGATATGGCGGAAACAGCCGCGGCGCATCTGGGTTATGAAGATGATCTGATGATCATGAGTGAGCCATTTTCATTATGGGCAATTGAAAGCGATAATGATGAAGTAAGAAGTAAGCTTTCTTTTAGCAAAGCGGATAAGGGTATTGTAATAGCGCCATCTATTACCAAATTCAGGGAACTTAAACTTCGTTTGTTGAACGGCACCCATACATTCAGTTGCGCACCGGCAATTTTAGCCGGCTTTGAAACTGTTAAAGAGGCAATGTCATCTACTGCATTCGTTGCCTATCTGAATCAATTGATGCAGCATGAAATTGCCATCTGTATTATGGATGAACATATTTCACCCGATGATGCTATTCATTTTTCGGAGCAGGTACTGGAGCGGTTTGCCAATCCGTACATTGAACACCGCTGGATCAGTATTGCTGTTAATTTTACAGAAAAAATGTGTAGGAGAAATCTGCCCTTAATTCAAAAATATTATGGGTTGAATAACCAGGTACCGGAAATGATGACCATTGGTTTTGCTGCCTTTTTATTTTTCATGAGATCTGCGGTTGAAGAAGAAGGAAAATATTCTGTTAGTTATAATGGTAGAACCCATCAGCTGGAAGATCCAAATTCAATCATATTCTGCGAAGCTGCGAAGAGCAGTAACACAGAACAGTATGTTCACAAGATACTTGCCAATCAATCATTGTGGCAGATGGACCTGTCTGTTTTAAACGGGTTTGAGAATGAATTGGTTACCTGTATGGGCCAATTTGAAACTTCCGGGGTAAACAATGTGCTGGAAGCAATTACCTCCAAAAATGCGGGCGAATGAAAAAAAATGTGTTAAAGGTTCATCCATCAGACAATGTGATTGTTGCACTGGCCGATTTACAGAAAGAGGAGACCGTTCAACTGGAAGGAAAAAATTATCTCATCCGGGAATTAATTCCTGCTAAACATAAATTTTATGCAGCCGATCTGAAAAAAGGAGAAGCTGTTATGATGTATGGAGTGCTAGTTGGTAAAGTACAGTATGATGTACAATGTGGAGTAAGAATGAGTACGGATAATTTGCAACATGCAGCAGAACCTTATACATTCCGGCCCTATCACTACGAGTGGACCGCACCGGATATTTCGGCTTTTGCCAATAGAACATTTTTGGGCTACCACCGTTCAGACGGAAGAGTAGGAACTGCCAATTACTGGCTTTTTATTCCTACCGTTTTTTGTGAGAACCGAAATATGGATGTGATCAAAGAAGCCATGCAGAATGAACTGGGCTATGCGGTTTCCACCAAATACAAAAACTTTACCCGGTCTTTGCTGACTGCATATGAAGAGCATACTCCTTTAGATCATGTTCAGCTGGAATCCGGGGCTTTGTTCACTACTGTTGCTCAACGACCATTTAAAAATATTGACGGCATTAAATTTCTGAATCACCAGGGAGGTTGTGGGGGGATCCGTCAGGATGCAGCTGTGTTAAGCAAGCTGCTTGCGGCTTATGCAGATCATCCGAATGTTGCGGGTATTACTGTACTTAGTTTAGGCTGTCAGAATCTGCAGCTGCCTGAATTCAGAAAAGATATACTGGACAGAAATCCTGCTTTCGATAAACCATTATTGGTGTTTGAACAGCAGCAGTCAGTGAGTGAAGAGGAACTGATCAGCAGTGCTATTCAGCAAACGTTCAAAGGATTGGTAGAAGTTAATAAGCAAACCAGGATGCCTGCTCCACTCAGTCAATTAACGATTGGTGTGAAATGTGGTGGTAGTGATGGATTCAGTGGTATATCAGCCAATCCTGCTGTAGGATTTTGTAGCGATTTGCTGGTAGCGTTGGGCGGAAAAGTTTTACTGGCCGAATTTCCTGAACTTTGCGGCGTAGAACAGGAACTCATAGACAGAACAATTGATCCGGATGCCGCAAAAAAATTCATTCACCTGATGAAGTCATACAGTGATTCTGCTATTAATGCAGGTTCTGGTTTCCATATGAATCCTTCCCCGGGTAATATTAAAGACGGGCTGATTACAGATGCCATCAAGTCTGCAGGCGCCGCTAAAAAAGGGGGTGCTTCTCCGATTGTAGATGTGTTGGATTATACAGAACCTGCTTTGAAACCGGGTCTGAATCTGGTTTGTACGCCAGGTAATGATGTAGAAGCAACCACTGGTAAAGCGGCGTCTGGCGCAACGCTGATATTATTTACCACCGGATTAGGTACACCAACCGGTAACCCGGTTTGTCCTACCATTAAAGTATCCAGTAATACAGCTTTGTCTAAACGCATGGCTGATATCATTGACATAGATACAGGACCAGTCATAGA
>CALPNW020000100.1 GCA_943325035.2 Sphingobacterium thalpophilum
TTAAAGAGTTTATGCGCAGTATTGTAGTAATCGTATGTTTTTTGTTGTTAACCGCCCCGGTTTTCGCCCAATTCCCCGGAATGGGCGCGCGTGCAGGTGCCGGAAGTGGCCAAAGTATGAATATTGGCCATTTTTATGGCAAACTGGTAGATCCCAAAACCAATAAAGGTATTGAGGGTGTAACCGTTCAGCTAAAAGGTAATAAGTTTGACACTGTTACCAAAAAAATGAAGGAAGCCATTCTTGGAACCACCATTACCCCTGCTAACGGAGATTTCAGCTTCGACGGACTGGGTGTTTTGGGTAATTTTAAATTAACCTTGAGTGCCCTGGGTTATAAAACCATCACTCAAAGTATCAGCTTTGGCATTAAAATGCCTCAGGGCGGCCCTCAAGGCGCCAATATGCAGCAAATGCTAGGCATGGCAGATAAGGACCTTGGGAATATAAAAATGGAGCAAGATGCCACTAATCTGGGTAATGTAACTGTTACTTCTTCTGCAAAGCCTCAGTTTGAAATGGGAATTGACCGCAAGATCTTTAATGTAGACAAAAACCTGATGGGCTCCGGACAAACAGCAACCGAGCTGATGAAAAATATACCTGCTTTAAATGTAGACATAGACGGTAATGTTACACTTAGAAATGCAGCACCTACTATTTTTATAGATGGACGTCCTACAACTATTACGCTCGATCAGATTCCTGCAGATATTATTGACCGGGTAGAACTGATCACCAACCCTTCTGCAAAATTTGATGCATCGGGTGGAAATGCGGGTATTCTGAATATCGTTTTAAAGAAAAATAAAAAAACCGGGTACAATGGTGGTTTAAGAGCCGGCGTTGACCAGCGTGGCAGAATAAATCTGGGTGCTGACATAAATTTACGTCAGAACAAAATCAATTTTACCGGTAGCGGTATGTATAACCAGCGTAAATCTATATCGGAAGGCATTACCGACAGAAATAATTTACTCAGTACACCAAGCAATATTTATAATGTACAGAATTCTACCAACGACGGCTATTTTGCTTTTTTCAGAGGTGGGATTGATTATTTTATAGACAACAGAAACACTTTTTCGATTAATGCCAACTACAATAAGGGTAAATTTGAAACCGATCAAACACAAATGGTTGATTCTACCATCAAGGGTGCATTAACTTCTTTTACCAAAATCGGTACAACAAGTGTCATGAACTTTGAGAACATTGGTACTCAGTTAAGTTTCAAACACAATTTCACCAAAAGCGGTCACAATATTTCTTCCGACTATAATTACAATAACAGTAACAACAGTAACCAGAGCAATATCAGCAACCGTACCTACAACCTGGATGGCAGTGCTAAAGGAACTCCTTTATTACAAAAGAGTTTAGGCGATGGTGGTACTATTAACCACACTTTTCAGATTGACTATGAGAATCCTTTAACAGATGATTCCAAATTTGAAGCTGGTATCAGGGCAGCTATCCGTGATTTCAGTAACCTGCAGGATCAATACCGCTTTAGTTCTACCGCTAATAACTATTTACTGGTTCCAATGATCAGTAATAAATACAAATACAACGACCAGGTTTACGCAGCTTATTCTACCTATACTTTTAAAATTAAAAAATGGAGTTACCAGCTGGGGCTTCGTGCCGAAAGCTCTAACTACAATGGTGTATTGTTGAATTCCAAGGGTGCGGACTCTGCTAATTTTAGTGTGAAATACCCATTGAGTTTATTTCCAAGTGCATTCATTACTTATAAGATCAATGAAAAGCAGGATTACCAGATCAACTATTCCAGAAGGGTTAACAGACCTAACTTTTTTCAGTTGATGCCTTTCCCGGATTATTCTGATCCGCAGAATATCAATATCGGTAACGCAGCATTAAAACCTGAGTTTACCAATTCTCTGGAAATGAGCTGGAACAATGCCTATAAGAAAGGCGCTAACTTTTTAGCTACCGCTTTCTTTAAGTATTCCACCAACCTGATTACCCGTTATGTTTATCGTGACGTAAATGCATTGAGCCCTGCAGACAGTTCTTTCTTCAGTACTTACATCAATGCCAACGAAGCCTATACGTACGGTTTGGAACTGACCAATAAAATGCCTATCAACAAATGGTGGGAAATGACCTTGAATGTGAACCTCTTTAATTCAAGAATCAATGCAAATGTTCCCGGACAGGATAATCTGAGCCAGGAACAACTGAGTTGGTTTGCTAAAATGAATAATACTTTCAAAATCGGAAAAGGCATATCCATCCAGCTAAGCGGAGACTATATGGCTAAAACTGTTTTACCTCCAAGTTCTGGTGGTGGCAGAGGTGGAATGGGTGGCGGAATGATGTGGGGCGGTGGTCCAACATCTGGTGCGCAGGGCTATAATCTGCCCCGTTATGGAGTTGATCTTGCCATTCGCAAAGAGTTTACCTGGAAGAACGGAAGAACCGGAAACCTTACTTTAAGTATGAATGATATTTTCAGAACACAATTATCTGAATCTTATTCAGAAAGCAGTTTCTTTAATCAAACTAACCAGCGTAGAAGAGATCCGCAGATTCTGCGATTGAACTTCGCTTATCGTTTTGGTAAATTTGATGCTACCCTGTTTAAACGTAAAAACACCAAAGCAGATCAGAGTGGCGGAATGGATATGATGCAGGGTGGTGGAAGATAAAATTACTTGTGCTGATATCGCTCTTGTGCTGGTATCAGAGTGAGTTAAAATAAAAAAAGTGGTCTGCGAAAGCGGCCACTTTTTTTATTGAGTAAAATCAGTGTTAATGATTAATATCTGTATTATTGAATAGAATCTGTGCTATTGATTGAAATTGTTTTATTGATTACCTGTTCAGGGAATACTAGTTGTTTTTACCGGTAAGCATTGGCACAAAAGAAAATTCTTCGAAGGCCTCTTCTATAACCGTTCCATCTGCCTGTTTGGTTAACCGGAGCATTCTTTGTACATCGCCTTCATCTACAGGCAGTACCATACAACCACCCGGTTTTAATTGCTCTACCAGTTTTGGCGGAATGAAAGGTGCTGCTGCTGTTATTAATATTTTATCGAATGGGCCATAAGTAGGCAGTCCAACAAATCCATCCCCGTAAAAGAACTTAATATTGAGGTACTTCTTTTTGAAGTAATAATCTTTTTGCTGTTCGTAGAGTTTTTTCTGCCGCTCGATGGTGTAAACCATCTGTGCCCCCAGTTCTGCCAGGATAGTTGTCTGATAGATGCTTCCAGTACCTATTTCCAATACCTTCTCGCCTCTTTTAACCTGCAACAACTGGGTTTGATAAGCAACCGTATAAGGATGAGAGATGGTTTGCTCTGCAGCAATTGGAAATGCTTTGTTTTCGTAGGCGATTTTGTCGAATGCAGAATCGAGGAAAAAATGCCTTGGAATGGTATTCATTGCTTCCAGCACTGATTCATCAGTGATGCCTTTTTCTCTTAAAACCTCTATCAGCTTCTTCCTCATGCCCTTGTGCTGAAAGCCATCTACAAAATTGCTTATTGACTGCATGCCGCGAATATACAAATATTAAGGTTTTACCCGCTGTCAAAAACAAAGCCTGCTAACCAACGGCTAACAGGCTTTACTATTGAGAATTACCTTCTGCTATAGTTACTTGCTTTATTGAGAATTACCTTCTGCTATAGTTACTTGCTCTATTGCAGATGCATACTGGTGATGATTCCTTTGATCTTATTCTCCAGCTCAAGCTGTTTAACATCAAACGCTTCTATTGAAGCAAGCGTAGTATTAACGCTGAAGTAAAATTTGATTTTCGGCTCGGTTCCCGATGGGCGTGCAGAGATCTTACTGCCATCTGCGGTAATAAACTGAAGTACATTACTCTTGGGCAAATTGATGGCCCAGCTATCCCCGGTTTGGAGATTTTTACCGGTTTGTAACTGATAATCGAGTAAGGTTACTACTGCAGACCCATTAATGGTTGCCGGCGGACTGGTACGATATCCATCCATCATATCGGCAATTTCCTTCTGGCCATTCATTCCCTTTTTGGTAATGCTGATCAGATTCTCATAATAAAACCCATACTGGATATAGAGTTCGATCATTTTATCGAACAGACTCTTTCCTTTGTCTTTTTCATACGCAGCCATCTCACACATTATAGCTACTGCACTGACTGCATCTTTATCGCGGATCTGGTTTCCGATCATTAACCCAAAACTCTCTTCGCCGCCAATTACATAGTTTTCCCTGCCTTCCAGTTCCTTGATTTTTTCAGCGATCCATTTAAAACCAGTAAGTACATTGTAGCAACCAACGTTATTCTGCCTGGCCACTTCATTGATCATTTCAGTAGTAACAATGGTAGTGATCACCATGTCGTTTGGCTGAGCAATACCCTTGGCTTTACGGGCTTCTATCATGTAAGCAAACGCAAGTACTGCTGTTTGATTACCATTCATCAGTACCCATTCACCCCTGTGGTTCTTTACGCCAATACCCACACGGTCTGCATCCGGATCTGTTCCTAATAAAATATCTGCGTTAATAGATTTGGCTTTGTTTAACCCGATACTCATGGTTTCACTCTCTTCCGGATTTGGATAAGCTACCGTTGGAAAATTACCGTCCGGGGTGGACTGCTCTTCTACCACTGTAACATTGGTAAAACCAAAGCGGCTGAGTATTTCAGGCACCAGGGTGATTCCTGTTCCATGAATTGGAGTATATACTATTTTAAGATCGTGCTGCTTTTTAATCACATCCGGATAAACACTCAGGCCCTTTACCATATCTAGGTAAGCATTGTCCATTTCTTTTCCGATCAGAGTAATATTGGCCTCACCCCCGTTCCACTTAACATCATCCACATTATGAATGGCTTCTACCTCAGTGATTACATTCTTATCGTGCGGAGGAACCAGCTGTCCCCCATCATTCCAGTAGGCTTTATAGCCATTGTATTCTTTAGGATTATGCGATGCTGTACAAACCACACCTGCTTTGCAGCCTAAATGACGGATAGCAAAACTCAGTTCTGGCGTTGGCCTTAAAGATTCAAAAAGGAACACTTTAAATCCGTTAGCCGCAAATACATTAGCGGTTGTTTCTGCAAGGAAACGACTGTTATTGCGGCTATCGTGTGCTATAGCAAGTTTGATCTCCTCACTGCCATATGTTTTTTTAAGATAATTGGCAAAGCCCTGTGTGGCCATACCAATGGTGTATTTATTCACTCTATTAGTGCCCACTCCCATTAACCCACGTAAACCACCAGTACCAAACTCTAAGTTCCTGTAAAATGAATCTGCTAATTCATCGGGATTATCTTTCTGCAAATCAGCAATGATCGCTTTTGTTTGTGCATCGTAATTTCCGTTTGCCCAAATATTGATTCTATCCTGTATGGCAGCGTCCATATATTACAATTTTTTAATGAGCAATTTTAGTCATTAATTTCTATAAACCAATGAAAGGGTAAAGTAATTATGCAGATTACTGTTTTCAATGGAACAATTCTATTCAAGTGGGGAACGGATAAAAAAAAAATGAGAACCCAGAATGAATAGATATTCTATTACCACAATAGTGGATTCCTACTGGTCTTGTAATTCCTGTATATCAACGACAACTCAAATGTATTGGGGGAAACCGAAGCTGATTTATTGGAAGAAATTCTTACATCGTAGGTCACTCCGAACTGAAAATCCTTAAATACGTATCCTAAATAGGGAATAACTGCATCTCCTACACGGTAATACGCCCCCAGATTCAGCATCCGCGGAGATTCAGGATCACTGGAATGAGAAAAACCAAAATAGCCCCCACCAATAAATCCACTTACTCCGCTTTGCAATTGATACAGGCCATTCATATTTAAGTCTATCCCCTCATTCAATAGCTTTCCAATGGAAAAATGCAGATCATACCTGGGATTATTCAATTGAGACCCGTTTTCAAATACAGATTGTTTTGTTTTAAGAAATCGATAACCGGCAATTCCAAAATCGGCTACCATTTCCTCTGTAGTAAAAGTATAGGTCAATCCCGCACATACTGAAGAGTATCCGGGAATATTCGTCAAGCCGGGCTCCCCTGTTGGCAATGATCTGTTAAAGCCACTTGAGCTTATTTGTTGACCCGAAGTAAGCTCATCAAAATTGATATTGGTTTTGTTGTATACATATCCCAACCCACCGGATAAACCATGTATTTCGTTTTGATCTAATGTGACGTGAACGGAAGCATTCAAAGTGATGGAATTACTTTTGAATATTCCTTCGAGTGCATCGTCCTGCACAATTAAGGCCCCCAGTCCGATGTAAGAGGATGATTCTGGCCGCTGAAAAATTTTACCATCAACAGAAATAGATTTGGTATTATAATTGGTGCCAAATCCCAAGGACTGATTCCTGAAAGTTGTCATTGCCCTCCATTTATTATCTCCATTGCCAGCCAATGCAGGATTAATAGACAATGGCGAAGAAAAGAATTGCGAGAAATTAGGGTCCTGTGCAATACTTTGTTTCATTGAACAAAATTGTACAAATACTAAACTAAATAATATGGATCTGTGCTTCAATTTCATTTTACCTTAACAACATTATAGTTCCTTTTTCAATTATCTGCTTTCCGTTAATATCTACCCCTTCAGCTATCCAAACATAAGCGCCCAAAGGTTGATCAGTTCCATTAACTCTTCCATCCCATGGCGTATCTGCATTCTTAGTTTCAAACATTATTTGTCCATACTTATTAAATATTTTGAAATATTTGAAATCTCTGATTCCTGCCAGATAAACAAACAATTGCTCATTAATACCATCCCTGTTCGGCGAAAATGATTTGGGAACAAAAATATCAATCAACCCATTTTCGAATACATGTACTTTTAATGTATCAGTGGTAACACAACCATATTCGGAAATACTATTTATGTAATAAGTCTGGTTGGTATTAAAATTAAATGTTGGGTTAATAATGTATCCATTGTCTAAGCCATACGAAGGAACCCATTTATGTGTATAATTACTTCCGGTAAAGGTTCTTGCCAACAATGCAGTTGGAGTATTTTTATAAGTGAATACATTCGGCATATTGATTGCCGGTTCAGGACGTCTGATTAATATATTGGTATCTTTGAAAACAGAATAACCACAATATGCAGAACTGGCAAATAATTTTATGTTTTGCATACCTGCATTCTTGAATGAATAAACGTTATTGCTTCCTGAAACTGAATCCTTATTACCAAAAATCCATTTCCAATCGATTACTCCTATTTTACTTGTATCCGTTAAATTTTTAAAATTGATTTGGGTATTAACACAGGAACTGTCATAACTAAAATTGATTACAGGATTATTAAATACCTGTACCATTTTTATAGAGTTAACTGTTTTATTATAACAACCAATAGAATTCACAGTGGCCCCAGAGTAATAACCAGGCAATAATGCATTGTATACTGCACCTACTGCCCCATTTATTAAAGTGTCATTTCTAAACCATTGATACCCCGCACTAACTGCACTAATCGTTAATGGCAAAGTAACTCCTACACATAACTGTGTTCCTTTAGCTGCAATTACAGAATCAGAAGGTAATGCATATAAATCTTGTGTTAATGAAACAGTACTTGTATCGTTGGAACAATATGCATCTTTAACTCTTAGCAAATAAAATGTATACGTATTCGCATTGGGTAAGGAAGATTCATAAATGGTATAAGGAGATGTTTTAATGTCTGTAATTGTTGTAGGTAATCCATTTTTTGAATCATTGAAACTAACTGACCAGGGGCTTGTTCCAGAGAAATTAACTTTGATAGAATCAATACCGTTTCTACACAATCCTGCAGGCCCTGAAATTTTAGTTGTAGGAATAGGATTTACATTTACTTTTAAATTAAATGAATTACCAAGGCATCCATTACTTAATGGCAATACCGAATAAGTTGCAGATGCAGGATCTATACTTAAGTTAATTAGTTTCTGAATAATGGAAGAAAGTCCAGTACTGTCTTCTGTAAAACCTTTAACCACGCCAAATGGAGCAATAGCCGGGAGTTTCCAAGTAAATGTTGTTCCTACAGGGATATTGGCTGGAGAAAATGAAAACGAAGCACCGCTACAAGCACTTGTTTCTTGTTGTGTGATACTTGGAGCAGGTTTCACTGTTACTACAACGTTGAATGGTGCGATTGTACACAATGACCCTACTGGTTGAATAATATAATTTGCAGTTGCGATTGTAATTCCAGTATTGATGAGTGTATCGCTGACAACTGTTAATGGATTTGTGACAGTTCTAGCACCGGTAATACCAGCTGTAGGAACAACAACAGGGCTCGACCATGTATAGGTTGTTCTAAGTGGCAATAGATCGTTGGAAACAACAAAAGCCGATCCACTACAGATCGAATAATTTTGCGTTTTTACAATAGGCGAAGCATTAATCAACAGTTTTACAATAGAACTAGTATCAGAACATCCAAATGCACTTAATGTATATTGATAAGTAATATTAACAGGGGCTGTTGTTGTATCTAATAAAGTTTCTTTAATTGAATTATAACCTGATCCCTTTACATTACTAATTCCAACAACTGCATTCCTAGTCCATGAAAAACTAGCTGATGGAATATTACTAGTAGGTGTATAATTAAATTCAGTTCCGCTACAAACGCCAGCAGGATTAAGATTAGAAGTAAGTACTGGTATAGGGCTTACCGATACTGTTAAATTAAATGGACGTCCAACACAACCAGCTGTAAATGTTGCAGGAATAATTGGTGTAACCACATAAGCTGCAGTTCCTATTGCATTGGTATTATTTACTAAAATCTGTGTTAATGTATTAAGCGCAACCAATGTCTGTGGAGTTCCCCCGCTTACTCCAGGAGTTTGTGTTGGAGAAGTCCAAGTGTACACTGTATTATCTGGCGTATTCGGTGCTTTAAAATTAAAACTGGCGTTACTACAAGTATTTGCGTTTTGATCTGGAACAGTTAGTACTGGATTAACAGTAACAAATACAGATTGAACATTCGTACATCCATTTGCATTTAAAGTAAAATTATATGGTATAATTACAGCAGAATAAGTTGGATTACTCAAGGCTTCATTGATATTACCAGTTCCGGAACTTACAGGTTCATTGATTCCAACAACTGATGTTCGGGCCCAATTAAATACCACATTGAAAGTATTACTCGTTGCGGCGTAACTAAATGTTGCTCCGGAGCAAATAGCAGGAGGGGTTAAAGTACTATTTAGTTTAGGTGCAGGTTTCACCTGCACGTTCACCACCTGTTTATTTAAATTAGTACAGCCATTAGTAGAAAGTGTAAATGTATAAGCAACAGTGATTGCGGCATCAGTTGTATTATTTAAAATTTCACTGATATCGCCAAAACTATTCAATTCGGAATTGCTGATACCTGTAACTGCCGTTCTTGTCCATGCAAAAGCAGTACCTGTATTAGAACTAGTTGGCATATAACTAAAGTTAGTACCACTACAAATAGCAATAGGCGTAAGCGTACTACTCAAAGTAGAATTACTTGAATTAATTGATACAGCAACGGTAAAAGTATTGCCCGTGCAACCATCTGTAATTGGAGTAACTACATAATTTGCAGTGCCCGTTAAAATATTTAAATTAGAATTGGTTAATTGTTGAGTAACAGAACTTTGAGGTGTATTTTGTAAAGAAGCACCCAATATACCATTGGATACAATTGGTTCAGCCCATGTATACAAAGTATTTGCAGGAGCAGAGGTAGGCAATACATTGAA
This sequence comes from Sphingobacterium thalpophilum, assembly GCA_943325035.2. Classification (GTDB taxonomy): domain Bacteria; phylum Bacteroidota; class Bacteroidia; order Chitinophagales; family Chitinophagaceae; genus Sediminibacterium. The sequence goes on from CALPNW020000100.1 coordinate 9,786, forward strand.
TGAACTTCCACTACATACCGAAGTTGTTTGATCCGTAATTACTGCTTTAGGTGTAACAGATACCAATACTTTAAAAGTTGCACCAATGCAAGTTCCTGAAACAGGAGTAACATCGTATGTTGCAGTTGCCACTGCATTGGTAGTATTGGTTAAAGACTGGCTTATAATAGTTACTGGCGTATTAACCAAACCTGACCCAGTGATTGAATTAGAAGGATTGATCACCGGCGCAGACCATGTATATAAAGTAGCTGCCCCAATTGGAACAGTTGTAGGCGCCACATTAAATGAAGTATTACTACAAATTTTTGCGGTTTGTGTTGCAATCGTAGGAGTTGGATTTACAGTTTGTAAAAACGTGAAACTGTTGCCAGTACAGCCATCTGCTATAGGTGTTGCTTTATAAGAAACAGCAACTGGAGCATTGGTGGTATTGGTTAGTGTTTGACTGATATTTTGAACTGGTGTTATTTTTTCTATTGCACCAGTAATAGAACCCGTAGGATTAAAAACAGGAGTTGTCCAAGTATAAAGAGTGCCTGTTAAACTACTAGGCGGATTTTGAGTGAAATTAATTCCACTACAAACCGAACTACTGATATCAGGAACAATGGGCAATGGTTTAATACTTACTGTTAAATCAAATGGTAATCCTAAACAACCACTGCTATTTGGTGTAACAGAATAAGTGGCTGTGCCGATTCCACCATTGATTCCATTATAGGTAATCAATTGAGAA
>CALPNW020000101.1 GCA_943325035.2 Sphingobacterium thalpophilum
CTGCACTTTGTAGGCCCCTGTATAACTGTTTTTGGGAGTGCCCGGTTTAAAGAAGATCATCCTTATTATGAATCGGCCAGAAAGATTGGCAAAATGATTGCTGAGCTGGGCTTTACGACCATGACGGGCGGTGGACCTGGTATAATGGAAGCCGCCAACCGGGGGGCGTTTGAAGCAGGGGGCACATCGGTGGGTTGCAATATCAAGTTGCCCTTCGAACAACACCCGAATCCTTACATGAATAAATGGCTGACTGTTGATTATTTTTTCATCAGAAAAGTGTTGCTTGTAAAGTATTCTTATGCATTCATTATCATGCCCGGTGGTTTTGGTACCATGGATGAGTTATTTGAAACCATTACCCTGGTGCAGACCAAAGAGATCTATGATTTTCCGATTGTGTTATTTGGAAAGGAGTATTACCAACCCCTGATGGAAGTGGTGGATGATATGATCCTGAAAGGAACCATTTCAGCAGAGGATAAAAAATTGATTCTAGTTACCGATGATATTGATGAAGCCATGCAGTTCATTATAGCCTATATCAAAAAAACCTTTACCGTAAAACCACATTATCACAAATGGTGGTTGTTTGAATAAACTATATTTTCTTGCCTGCCGGAATGGTAAAGCCCGCAGTTAAGATCATGATATACGAGCCAAAGGATTCTTTGGCTTTCCCTTCATATACTTTAAGCCCACTGTAGCTTGCATAGTCTACCTTATTGGCAAACTCTATAAATACCCGTTTGTAGAAAGTGGCCCTGATAGCTGCTTCCGCACCCACATTCCATCCACCTAACTGAAAGCCGTCCTGATTGGATTTTCCAAACAGGGTATTCTCTACATGCGGTATTACCGGACCTATTCCCAGCTTACCCAAAAAATCGAGTTTAAATTGGCCATTTCTGCTCTCGTACCAGTTGGTACGCTTTACAATATTGAACAGTAAAAAATTAGCGCCATTGTTCAGGTAATAATTAAATCCGTTGGTTTTCGCAAACAGTACAGTGGTGTCTACTGATCTTCCGCCCAGGGTTCCAACTACTCTGGCATTTTGTCCGTCGGTAAGAATATGTTTGGTATGGTCGAAGTTAATTTCCCAGGCAAGTCCTTTTTTCTTGTTGAAAAAATACCCAATACGGTAACTGTATTGCGGAATACTGATGGGCTTGCTGAACAGGTCTTTATCCCAGCCCACATTGTCGTGAGAGGTCATTCCGGTCATGGTATAGTTATTGCCCAGCGATGGTTGATTCACCTGCAAATTAGAATTGGTATACCACTCTTTGTTATAGCCCCAGGCAAAATAAAATTCACCCTTTCTTTCTTTCTTCACTTTCTTGTCCTGTGCCTGCACTAAAACGGGCAATACCAGTACAACCAATGCTACTATGAGGTTTTTCATTTTGCGAATATCGGTAATTCTTCAGTTATTCTAACACCGGACTTAACCATTTTTCGGCTGTTGGCAGATCCATGCTCTTTCTGTTGGCATAGTCATTCAACTGATCTCTCTGAATTTTGCCAATACCAAAATACTGACTCTGCGGATGAGAAAAATACCAGCCACATACAGAGGCTGCCGGGTACATGGCTAAACTTTCTGTTAAGGAGATACCTGCATTGCCTTCTGCATTCAGCAGATCAAATAATTTATATTTTTCGGTATGATCCGGACAGGCCGGATAGCCCGGTGCCGGTCTGATACCGGTATATTGTTCTTTGATCAGTTGTTCGCTGGTTAATTGCTCATTGGCATCATATCCCCAGAATTCTTTTCTGGTGCGCAAGTGAAGGGCTTCTGCAAATGCTTCTGCAAAACGATCGGCCAGTGCCTGTAACATGATCTTGTTATAGTCATCATGTGCTTCTTCAAATTTTTTCAGGTGGGGCTCTATACCATGTATACTTACTGCAAATGCGCCCAGATAATCAGTTGCGCCGGGGTTGGCATTTTCCGGTTTAATGAAATCGGCCAGTGATAAATTCGGTTGACCGGGTGCTTTTTTAATTTGCTGTCGCAGGCACTCCAGTTCTACCGGGGTATGATCTTTCACTTTTACCTGAATACTGTCTTTGTCTGATGCGGCTTCCCAGAAACCCACTACACCCCTTGCATTCAGCCATTTTCCGGCGATCATCTGATCGAGTAATGCATTGGCATCCTTGTAGAGTTTAGTAGCTTCTATACCAACCACTTCATCGGATAAGATCTCCGGAAAGCTGCCATGCATTTCCCAGGTAATGAAGAACGGCTTCCAGTCTATAAACGCACGGAGTTCGTTCAGATCATAATTGTCAAAAACCTTTGTGCCGGTGAAGGTGGGCTTTACCGGATGGTAATTGGTCCAGTTGATGGCCGTTTTATTCTTCAATGCATCTTCGTAAGAAATATATTGTTTTACCGGTCTGCGGTTCTCAAAATCTTCTTTCAGTTTGCTGTATTCCGATTTAAGGTCGGAGAGATAAGGTGTTTTTAATTCTTTGTTCAGTAAGGATCCTGCAACAGTTACACTTCTCGATGCATCCAGTACGTGCACTACGCCCAGGTCAAATTCAGGAGCAATCTTCACTGCTGTATGAATTCTGGAAGTAGTAGCCCCGCCAATCAACAACGGTTGTTTCATATTGCGGCGCTTCATTTCTTTGGCGATGTGCACCATTTCATCGAGTGAGGGTGTAATCAAACCGCTTAATCCGATGATATCCGCTTTCTCCCTGATTGCAGCATCCAGAATTTTATCGGCAGGCACCATCACTCCAAGATCTACAATATCGTACCCGTTACAACCCAGTACCACACCTACAATATTTTTACCGATGTCATGCACATCTCCTTTTACGGTGGCCAGTAATATTTTTGCGGCACCGGCTGTTTCCTCGTTCACCGTACCTGCGGCTATATGTGCGTTCTTTCTGTCTTCCTTTTCCTGTTCTATATAAGGGGTAAGGATCGCCACACTTTTCTTCATCACGCGGGCACTTTTTACTACCTGTGGTAAAAACATTTTACCTGCACCAAACAGATCACCAACAATATTCATTCCATCCATCAGCGGACCTTCAATCACATCCAGCGGCCGCGGATATTTTTGCCTGGCTTCTTCGGTGTCTTCATCTATGTAATCGGTGATGCCATTGATCAGTGAATGTGCCAGTCTTTTTTCTACAGGCTCTGTTCTCCAAGCTTCATTCTTCACTTCTACCTTTCCCTTGGCCTTTACGGTTTCTGCGTGAACGATCAACTGCTCAGTAGCTTCGTTGTTATCGTTGTTTCGGTTAAGTATTACGGCTTCGCAGAGATCACGGAGCGTTGGTTCTATTTCATCATATACCACCAGCTGTCCTGCGTTCACAATACCCATGTCCATGCCCGCTTTAATGGCGTGCAGCAGAAATACGGAGTGGATGGCTTCCCGTACGTGGTCGTTCCCCCTGAATGAAAAAGACACGTTGGATACACCTCCACTTACCTTGGTAAGCGGCATCCGCTTTTTTATTTCGCGGGTAGCTTCTATAAAATCAACCGCGTAATTATTGTGTTCTTCTATGCCGGTTGCAATGGCAAAGATATTGGGATCAAAAATAATGTCCTGCGGATCAAAACCGACCTGCTCTGTAAGAATTTTATAGGCCCTGGAACAGATCTCGATTTTTCTTTCTTTGGTATCGGCCTGGCCTACTTCATCAAATGCCATTACTATCACCGCAGCGCCATAGGCTTTACAGATATATGCCTGCTCAATGAATTTTGCTTCTCCCTCTTTCATGGAAATGGAGTTCACAATACATTTTCCCTGCACACATTTTAAACCCGCTTCTATGATCTCGAATTTAGAACTGTCGATCATGATCGGGATACGTGCAATATCCGGTTCGCTTTGTACGAGGTTAAGGAAAGTGGTCATGGCCTGCACGCCTTCCAGTAAGGCGTCGTCCATGTTCACATCCAGTATCTGTGCACCGCTCTCTACCTGCTGGCGGGCAACAGACAATGCTTCTTCGTATTTATTTTCTTTGATGAGCCTGGCGAATTTCTTGGATCCTGTTACATTGGTTCTTTCGCCAACGTTTACAAAATTGGTTTCGGGGCGCACAATCAGGGGCTCCAGTCCGGCTAAACGTAAATATGGTTTTATGCTAGTCATGTTATTAAAGCGTTGCTTCCAGAACCGGTAATGGTCTTGGTTGAATTTTACGAACGTTATCGGCGATATGTTTAATGTGATCCGGGGTGGTGCCGCAGCAGCCACCTACAATATTTACAAAACCCTGTTCTGCCCACTCTTCTATAAAGTGTGCAGTTTCATGGGGTTGTTCATCATATTCTCCCATGGCATTTGGCAGGCCGGCATTGGGATAGGCAGAAGTATAGCAGGCCGCTATCTGAGAAAGCTCTTCTATATGACTTCTCATTTCGGCCGCTCCCAGTGCGCAGTTGAGCCCTATGCTCAATGGATTGGCATGCATTACAGAAGTATAGAACGCTTCGAGTGTTTGTCCGCTGAGGGTTCTTCCGGATGCATCGGTGATAGTACCACTGATCATTACAGGCAGCTCTGGCTTTTGCTGATCGCGGAAATATTTTTTCACTGCATAGATCGCTCCCTTTGCATTGAGGGTATCGAAGATGGTTTCTATCAGAATTACATCCACGCCGCCATCAACCAGTCCGGTGATCTGCTCGTAATAAGCACTGGCTACTTCGTCAAAACTTACTGCACGGAAACCGGGATTATTTACGTCGGGAGAAAGACTCAATGTTTTGTTCAATGGTCCTATGGCGCCTGCAACAAATTTGGGGGGAGTACCCGGGTTTTCTTCGGTAAACTGCCGGATGGCTTCCCGGGCACAGCTTGCAGCAGCCACGTTCAACTCATAAGCCAGCGATTGCATGTCGTAATCGGCCATGGCTATTACCGTACTGCTGAAAGTATTGGTTTCAATAATATCGGCCCCGGCGTTCAGGTATTCTTTATGAATGCCAATGATGATTTCGGGCTGGGTAATACAAAGCAGGTCGTTATTGCCTTTCACATCACAATGCCAGTCTTTGAAACGTTCACCTCTGTAATCGGCCTCGTTGAGTTTGTGCCGCTGTATCATGGTGCCCATTGCACCATCAATTACCAGTATTCTTTTTTTCAGCTCTTCCTTGATCTGCATATATGCTTGGTTCATTTACCAAACCTTGTTTGGTAGTGATTAAATAAACCAATAAACGCTGGAAATGTGGGGGAGAGTCACTTCTGTACGTTTATTAGTTCTAATAACCCGAATACGTATATACGGGTAAATCCAGGCTGAACAATAAACAAATCTGCCTGAATTGGGTGTAAAGATAGTGGGGTAAAGGCTTAGAACAAAATTATTGATAGAGGCAGCTGATCTCGGCATTTACCTTCTCGGTTACGGAGGAAGCCTCAATCTTAAAGTCTTTCATGAGCAGGGTGAACTTTGCCAGGGCGTTTATTTTGCCGTCTTTTACGGTTAGGGTTGCATTTACGGTGATATTCTTAGTAACGCCATGCATGGTAAGATCACCCTTTACCACCGCTTTGTACGTGCCGTTTTTGCCCAGTGTAACTGCGCTGATATTGGTAATAGTACCCTTGAAATCGGCCCTTGGAAACTGGCTGCTCATCAGGTATTCATTGTTAAAATGATCCTGCATTTCGGCATAACCAAACTTAAATCCCTTGATCAGCAGGCTGAAACTGAGTGCCCCATTGTCCGACAAACGGCTGGTCACTTCATTGTTCACGGCTTTTACGTCTTCATCGGTAGGAGAAATAAAAGAGATCTTGCCATTTCGGGTACCATATATTTTTTGTGCAGTAGCATTGGTGCTGGTGATCAGCACTAACAGGAGTAAACTCAGTATATATTTCATGATTGAATTTTGATGGTAGAATATGCTTTATTTGATCAGTACACCCTCATTGATGACCACATTGGCATCTGGAATATAACCCGTGCAGATTCCTTTGAAAGTGATGTTATCGCCGGCTTTCAAGGCCCCCGGGCTAGTTTTGAAAGTACAGTTGATCACAAATAGCGGATCGCTTGTTTTAAAATTGACTACGGTGTTGCCATCCTGGTTGGTTGTGATTTCCAGTACCTCTCCGCTCAGTTCAATGGCTTTGTCTAAATAAAGTGTATTGGCCTCCGCTTCATTGGTTCTGAATGCATCGTAGAGTTTCTGGGCTGTTAAGGTAAGGGCCACTTCGGTAGTTACATCGCGATGCGGCTTGTTGAATATGCGGTAAGCTATAATAGCGCCACCCAAAATTCCCAGTAAGACTAGAATGATCAATATACGGGTCCACTTCTTCATGGCTTTCATTTAATGTTTGAACAATAAAATTAGCTAAAATGTTTGAAATGATCAGTTAAGCTAGATTAAGAAAATGGGGCACTATTTAACGTACTGCTGAACAGGCAGGCGATTGGCAATACTTCTGGCGAGGGTCATTTCGTCGGCGTATTCCAGTTCGCCCCCAAAGGCAATACCACGGGCGATGGTGGTAACCTTGCATCCCAGGTGGGCTATTTTTTTCTGGATATAATAGATGGTGGTATCTCCCTGAATATTGGGGCTTAAAGCAAAAACCAGTTCCTCCACTTCCTCCTTGCCAATTCGGTTTACCAGAGACGCTATGGCCAGCTGGTCGGGGCCAATGCCATCCAGCGGCGAAATAATTCCCCCCAATACATGGTATGTGCCATTGAACTGCTGGGTAGATTCTATGGCAATTACATCTCGGATATTCTCCACCACGCAGATCACGTGCTGGTTGCGCATAGAATTGGCGCAGATCGAACAGATATCTCCATCACTGATATTGTGGCATCGCTGGCAGAACTTAATATCCCTTCTCATTCTGGCAATGGTTTCACCAAACAACTGCACGTCATCCACCTCCTGCTTTAGCAGGTGAAGAACCAGTCGCAGCGCTGTTTTTTTACCAATACCAGGCAGTTTGGCAAATTGTGCCACCGCATTTTCCAGCAATGAAGAAGGGAGTTGCATTTTGTAAAGATAATCGGTTTAATTTGCGCTTCAAGTTTTGTATATGAAGCTGTATAATTTTAATTCGGGTCCTTCCATTCTTCCTCCATCTGTATTAACGCAGGCCGCAGAAGCTATTATAAATTATAATAATACCGGGCTGTCGTTGCTGGAAATAGGTCATCGAACCGCCTGGTTTCAGGAAATTCTGCAGGAAGCCAAAGACTCGGTTAAACAATTGATGCAGCTGGATGATGCGTATGAAGTGTTATTCCTGCATGGCGGTGCAACTACCCAGTTCATGCAGGTGCCGATGAATCTGCTGGATTCCGCTGCTACCGCAGCTTATTGCGATAATGGCATCTGGGGCAGTAAAGCTTGGAAAGAAGCCAAACATTTTGGACATGTTCAGGTGGTTGCCGATAGCAGCGATCGTCAGTACAGGTACATTAATAAAAGGTTTTCTGTTCCCCCGGAAGCTGCCTACCTCCACATTACTTCTAATAATACCGTAGAAGGAACGCAGTGGCACGAATATCCAACCGTTCCGATGCCGCTGATTGCCGATATGAGTAGTGATATTTTCAGCCGCCCCACCGATTTTAAAAAATGTTCTCTCATTTATGCCGGTGCACAAAAAAATATGGGTGCTGCCGGCGTTAACCTGGTGGTAGTAAAAAAAGATATTTTAGGAAAAATTGCACGACCGATTCCTACCATCATGAATTACCAGAAACATATTGAAGCCGGTTCTCTGATGAACACGCCTCCTGTTTTTGCCGTATACGTGAGCATGCTTACCCTGCGTTGGGTAATAGAGCAGGGTGGTTTGGAAGAGATGGGTAAAAGAAGCCTGGCTAAATCTGCCTTACTCTATAATACAATCGATGCATTGCCTGTTTTTAATGCACCGGTTGATAAAGAAGACCGCAGCGAAATGAATGCAGTATTCTTTTTGAACGATGCAGCTCTGGAAGAACCTTTTCTGGCTTTGTGCAAGCAGGAAGGAATGATTGGGGTTAAGGGCTACAGAACGGTAGGCGGAATCAGGGTAAGTATGTACAATGCACTCCCGCTCGAAAGTGTGCAGGTCTTCTGTAATCTGATGCATTCTTTTGCGCAAAAGCATGGCTAGCAGCGCATTACAAGCATAACTTTTTGTTTGTAATTTATTCACCGATATTTGCGCTATGGCAAGTATCAAACCGTTTCAGGCATTAAGGCCCCAGCCTCAGCTGGCAAAGCAAGTTGCAAGTTTACCATATGATGTACTCAGCAGCGCGGAAGCAAAAATAGAAGCACAGGGAAACTCTTACACCTTCCTGCATATAACCAAAAGTGAAATAGATCTTTCCGATAAAACAGACCCACATGCTCCGGAAGTATACCAGCAGGCAAAAGACAATCTGGATGCATTCATTAAACGCGATGTATTGTTTCGTGAATCCAAAGACTGTTATTACATCTATCAGCTCATTATGAATGGCAGAAGCCAAACCGGTTTGGTTTGTGTTAGCAGTGTGGATGATTACGAAAATAATATTATCAAAAAACACGAGTTCACCCGTCCTGAAAAAGAGCAGGACCGGATCAACCATATTAAAATTTCCGGCGCACAAACCGGAAATGTATTTCTCGCTTATCGCAGCAATGCCAATGTAGATGCATTGATCAATAAATGGAAATCTGCCAAATCTGCGGCCTATGATTTTACCGCAGAAGATGGGATACAGCACACTATCTGGATTGTGAGCGACTCTGAAGTTGTGGAAGAAATTACCCGTTTATTTAAAGAAGAAGTTCCTTGTACCTATATTGCCGATGGCCACCACAGAGCGGCTTCTGCTGCAAAAGTGCGTGCAGACTCAGGTAACAAAGCAACTCCGGGTGCAGACTATTTTCTGACCACCCTTTTCCCTTCCAACCAGTTGTACATCATGGATTACAACCGTGTGGTGAAAGACCTGAACGGGTTATCTGCTGATGCTTTTATTGCAGCATTGGAAAATTCATTTGAAGTTTCTCTGATTGGTAAACAAACCTACCGTCCGGAAACGCTGCATACCATGGGTCTTTATTTAGGAGGCAACTGGTACAGACTAAAAGCAAAAGAAGGCACTTACAGTGATGATCCTATTGGTGTGCTGGATGTAAGCGTACTGCAGGATCAGATTTTAGGACCTATTCTTGGAATTATGGACCAGCGCACCGATAAACGCATCGATTTTGTTGGTGGAATCCGTGGACTGGCTGCTCTGGAGCAGCGCGTAGACAGTGGTGAAATGGCCTGTGCATTCAGTTTGTATCCGGTAACCATCGATCAGTTGTTTACCATTGCAGACAGTGGTCATGTAATGCCGCCAAAAAGTACCTGGTTCGAGCCAAAACTCAGAGACGGATTACTGACCAATCTGATTGCGGATTAATTACTGCGCATGAAGCAATTTTTCTTACTGCTTATTCTGTTGACTTTTTATGGGATGGGCTTTTCTCAAACCCTTACTGCAAAGCAGTTGCAGGAGAATGCGCAGATATTGATGCAACAGGGAGATTTTGATAATGCCATCGCTGCACTGCAAAAAGCAAGACAACAGGATCCGCTGGGTATGGAGCTGTTGAAAAATCTTTCCTTTGCCTATTATCTGCAGAGAGATTTTTCCAGGGCAATTGAAACCGGAAAGATGGTAACTGATATGGACTCGGCAGATGAGCAGTCTTATCAGATACTGGGATATTCCTATAAGGCTATTGCGGCTTATAAAGAAGCCAATAAAATCTATCGCGCAGCACTTAAAAAATTTAGTAACAGCGGTGTGATCTATAATGAGCTGGGCGAAAATTTTGCATTGGAAAAAAATTACCGAGAAGCGATTGTTCAATGGGAAAAAGGTATTCAGCTTAGCCCCAATATCAGTGGAAATTACTACAACGCGGTTAAGTACTACGCGGAACAAAAGAACTGGATCCGGGTGCTGCTTTATGGCGAACTGTTTGTGAACCTCGAGAGTTATTCCGAAAGAACCACACTCGTTAAAACGTATTTACTGGCAGCATATGCCGGTATCCTGAATCCGGATAAAGCTACCCCAGCAATGGATCCGGCTACTTCAACGGCATTTGAAAAACAGGTATTTCTCTTGTTCAGCAAGAACAAAGCACTAGCTGCCAATGGTCTCTCTGCAGATAATATTGGCAGTATACGTACCCGTTTTATTCTTCATTGGCAAACCGGGCTTTCCGCAACCTACCCCTACCGTTTATTCGATCATTGGCAATACCTGATTAACGAAGGTATTTTTGAAGCGTATAATCAGTGGATTTTTGAAGACGCATTGAATAAGGATGCTTACGGATGGTGGAAAATCAATCATTCCGCAGAATCATTGAAATTTGAGCAGTTTCAACAAAGTCGTGTATTTAAAATTTCTGCGGGGCAGTATTATACACAATAGTTATATGACCTTGAATTAACCAGCCTATTTATCCC
>CALPNW020000102.1 GCA_943325035.2 Sphingobacterium thalpophilum
AAAAGGGCTGGTGATAGGCGGAAGCCACCAGATCAGTCAGGTAAATGAGGACATACAATACGGAGATCTCAGTGCAGTTTTGCTGCAGAACACCCCTATGTGGGCCAACTGGATCAGAACCCCTGAATTGTCTATTGCACTGATGGATGAATGGGAGGATAAGATAGAAAAGCTGGCAGAAAGCACGATTAACGAAGATGTTACTTCAATTTCCGGAGTGCCGACCTGGACACTTATCCTCATCAAAAGAATCCTGGAAATAACGGGTAAAAAAACGCTGAAAGAAGTGTGGCCCAATCTTGAACTTTATATACATGGGGGCGTTTCATTTACCCCTTACAGGGATCAGTTTAAAAAACTGATAGGCGATGGATGCTGTTACCTGGAAATGTACAATGCCAGCGAGGGTTTCTTTGCAGCGCAGGATATGCCCGGCGAAGAAGGGATGTTGTTATTTGTAGAGAACGGAATTTTTTATGAATTCATGCCTGTTAGTGAATATGGAAAAGAAAACCCCCAAACAATCGGGTTGAATAAAGTGGTGCCGGGCGAAAATTATGCGCTGGTCATCAGTACCAATGGCGGGTTATGGAGATACCTGATCGGAGACACCGTTCAGTTCACTTCTACCTATCCGTTCAAATTAAAAGTCAGCGGAAGGTTAAAGCAGTATATCAATGCTTTTGGAGAAGAGCTGATTGCTGAGAATGCCGATAAGGCCATTGCCATTGCCAGTGAAAAAACAGGCTTGCTGGTAAATGATTATACAGCTGCACCGGTTTATTTTGGAGACAACAATAAAGGGGCACATGAATGGTTGATCGAATTTGAGCAAAAGCCTGAAAATATCCACCAGTTTGCTGTTGAGCTGGATAGCGCCCTCAAAGCAGTCAACAGTGACTATGAGGCAAAGCGCTATAAAGACATTGCACTGGGTCTGCCGGTGGTGCATGCGCTCCATAAAGGAGTTTTTAATCAATGGTTAAAACAAAAGGGTAAGCTGGGAGGGCAGCACAAAGTACCGCGGCTGAGCAATGAACGCAAATACATAGAAGAAATTAAGCTGTTGATGCAATAAAACCTGCACTAAATAACAAAACAGTAATCTCTTTGGGCTAAAATTGCTATAATTTCCGCCTTTACAGACAATTATTTTACATTTGTTTTCTATTAATCATCTGTTATGAAATTACTCGAAGGGAAAGTGGCCATTGTTACCGGCGCAGCGCGCGGAATTGGTGCTGCCATTGCTTTAAAGCTGGCAGAACAGGGCAGCAATATTGTATTTACTTATGTGAGTGACAGTAGTACAGAAAAGGCTGCGGCACTTGCGCAGCAAATTGAGGCACTTGGGGTAAAAGTAAAAGCAGTAAAGAGCAATGCCAGTGTACTTACCGAATGTGAAGCTCTGGTGAATGATACCCTGAAAGAATTCGGAGCTATAGATATCTGTGTTAATAATGCGGGTATTTCCAAAGACAACCTGCTGCTCAGAATGACCGAAGAACAGTGGGACGACGTGATGGATATTAACCTGAAAAGTGTTTTTAATATGACCAAACAGGTGATCCGCCCGATGATGAAGGCAAAATCCGGAACCATTATCAATATGAGTTCTATCATTGGTATCCGGGGAAATGCAGGCCAGAGCAGCTATGCCGCCAGCAAAGCGGGCATCATCGGCTTTACAAAATCCATTGCCGCCGAACTGGGTTCACGCAATATCCGTTGCAATGCCATTGCACCCGGATTTATTGAAACAGATATGACCCATTACCTGAAAGACGGGGAAGGCGCAGCACAGTTTCTACAAAAAATTCCATTAGGTCGTTTTGGCAAGGCCGAAGAAGTGGCCAATATCACCCTGTTTCTTGCCAGCGATATGAGTTCTTATATTACCGGTCAGGTGCTGAGTGCCTGCGGCGGTTTGAATATTTAATAAAATAATGCTACCAGCAAGAGGTATTTTGGAACCAAATTGTCCTGTTAAATATATTTAACAGATCAACTTCGGGGCTTTCTGCTATTTTCGGCCATTATTATGCGTAAAAAATTAATCACATATTTTCTTTTACTGGTAATGGGTATACAAATACTACCTGTTCAGCAAATAGGCGGCATGTTGTTTAATAACCAATTTACGGAAGAATGCCCGCATAGTTTAGACATTGATAAGGAGGGTTATCATAAAGCAGGCCATAAAAGCATGTTTCTGGATACCCAGAGTTTTATACTAATTACTGCTTTGTCGGAGCTTTCATTCCGCTACATTCATTTCGCAGACGCAATTCCATTGAACCACGGAGCGGATATACTTGTTCCTCCACCCAATTGCTGATTTTTTACAATTAGCATCTCTTTAATTTCTTCTTAAGCACTTTGTAACATGAAAAAATATTTTCAGCATGCAGGCAGTGATCTGCCTGCATCCATAGTAGTATTATTAGTAGCCCTTCCCTTATGCCTTGGCATTGCACTGGGCTCGGGAGCGCCTTTGTTTTCGGGTATTATAGCGGGTATTGTAGGGGGCATTGTTATTGGCATCATCAGCGGATCTCAGTTAAGTGTTAGTGGTCCGGCTGCGGGATTAACCGTAATTGTTGCTGCAGGAATCATCAAGCTGCAGGTATTTGAGGCGTTTTTACTGGCGGTGGTTCTGGCAGGGGTATTTCAACTGATTCTGGGCTTTATAAAAGCCGGGGTTATCGGAGATTATATTCCAAATTCTGTGATCAAAGGAATGCTTGCCGCTATTGGTCTGATCCTCATTTTAAAACAAATACCCCACCTGATCGGTTATGATGCGGATTTCATGGGGGATGAAAGTTTTAACCAGACCGACCGGAATAATACACTCTCCGAAATGTGGCAGGCACTGGGATTTATTACTCCTTCTGCTGTAATCATTGGAGTGGTTTCTCTGCTGATATTATTTTTATGGGAACGGGATTTTATCAAAAAAAATAAAATATTACACCTGATACCGGGTCCGTTGCTGGTAGTTCTGGCCGGCATTCTGATCAATGAATTCTATAAGATCAATGCACCATCCGCTGCACTTTCAGCAAAGCACCTGGTCACATTACCTATTGCAACGGATGTGGGTACTTTTCTCTCGTTTTTCACCTTCCCTGATTTTCATTTCATCACTAATCCGGCTGTTTGGGTAACTGCGGCTACGCTGGCGCTGGTTGCCAGCCTGGAAACCTTACTGGGAATAGAGGCAGTGGATAAACTAGACCCTTTAAAACGGGTAACACCTACTAATCTGGAGTTAAAAGCACAGGGCATTGGTAATATTGTATCCGGATTAATTGGTGGCCTGCCACTTACATCGGTGGTAGTTCGGAGTTCTGCCAACGTATCTGCAGGAGCCAAAACAAAAGTGGCTGCCATCATGCATGGCGTTTTGCTGTTGGCTTGCGTAATGTTCATTCCGGTATTATTAAATAAAATTCCACTGAGTGCACTGGCAGCTGTATTGATCTTTACAGGGTACAAACTTGCAAAGGTTAATCTCTTCAAAGAGTTTTACAGTAAGGGATGGGATCAGTTTGTTCCTTTTCTGGTGACTGTTCTGGCTATTTTACTGACCGATCTGCTGGTAGGTATATTGGTGGGAATTATGGTAGGCCTTTTCTTTATGGTTAGAAGTAATTTCCGCACTTCGGTTATTATTGTTCATGACCACAACAATTTTATTCTCAGGTTTAGAAAAGATGTTTCATTCCTCAATAAGCCAATCGTGAAGAAAAAACTGGAGGACGTTCCTGAAAATGCTTTTGTACTGATTGATGCTACCAGAGCCGATTTTATCGATAAAGATGTCATTGAGGAAGTAAATAACTTTCTTTGTCATGCGCATTTAAAAAACATACGGGTAGAAATTAAAACAAGTCCGAATAAATCAATGCATCAATTGTTTCACGCAACTAAAAATCAGCCATAATGAAATCATACGAAAAATTATTACTGGAAAATAAAGCCTGGGCACAAGAGAAGTTAATGGATGATCCTGAGTATTTTGAACGTCTGGTAGACATACAATCACCGGAATTTCTCTGGATCGGATGCAGTGACAGCAGGGTACCGGCGAACGAAATCACCGGTACGCAGCCAGGAGAGATCTTTGTGCATAGAAATATTGCCAACATGGTGGTTAATACTGATCTGAACCTGTTAAGCGTTCTGCAATATGCGGTAGAAACGCTTCAGGTTAAACATATTATTGTTTGTGGTCATTATGGTTGTGGTGGTGTGAAAGCTGCAATGACCAATCACAATATGGGTATCATTAATAAATGGCTGAGAAATATCAAAGATGTTCATCGTTTTCACCGCGAAGAAGTAGATGCAATAGAGGATGAAAATCTCCGGCTCAACAGGATGATTGAACTCAATGTGATGGAACAGGTGATGAACCTGGCCAAAACATCCATTGTCCAGAAATCATGGAAGCAAAACAACCGGCCTGATATTCATGGGTGGGTATATGATCTGCACGATGGTATCATTAAAACGGTATTTGAAATGCCGGCCGGCACACATTTAGACCCTTTATATGAGTTTGATGATTTAGTGTGATCAGTTGGGTATTGCCTTAATCAGCATCCAGTAAATGGGCATACCAATGGTAATATTAAAGGGGAAGGTTAAACCCAGTGCCATTGGAATGTATAAGCCAGGGTCTGCTTTGGGGGCTGCGAGGCGCATCGCTGCGGGTACTGCAATATAGGACGCACTGGCCGCAAGAATGGCCAGCATGAACCGGTTGCCGGTATCAATATTCCAAAAAGAGGTAATCAGTATGGCCAGACTTCCGTTGAGCAGCGGGATCAATATGCTGAACAGGCTCACAAACCATCCATATTTTAAAAAAGCTTTAAACCTTTTTGCCGCTACCATGCCCATTTCGAGTAGAAAAATAGACAGGAACCCTTTAAATATGTCTGATGTAAAAGGCCTGATACCCTCAGCCTGCTTGCTGTCTGCAATAAAACCAATCAGCAGACTACCAAGTATCATCAGTACAGAGCCGTTGGTAAAGGCCTCGTGGAGCACTGTTTTTACGCTGCCTTTTCCGGTACTTTCTTTGTCGTATTTACGGATCAGAATTACTCCAACTACAATAGCGGGAGCTTCCATTAAAGCCATAGCAGCTACCATATGTCCTCCAAAAGGGGTGTTGTTCATTTCAAGGAAAGAGGCGGCGGATATAAAGGTTACCGCACTTACGGATCCATATGCGGATGCAACAGCGCCTGCATCATATACATTCAGCTTAAGTCTCAGTAAATGAAACACATAGAGAGGAACCACCACTGAAAATGCGAGCGCAATGAACAAGGTAAGTATGATCTGGTTATCGAAAGTACTGTGTAATAATTCCTGACCTCCTTTAAATCCGATAGAAAACAGGAGGTAAAGTGAAATGAATTTTGAACTTGCTGCAGGTATTTCAAGATCGCTCTTAACGGCAGTAGCCAGCACACCAAGCATAAAAAAAAGTAACACCGGATTAGTAAGATTGCTGATTAAAATATTCGCATTCATGATCAATCTGTGTGTATTTTTACAATTAATAATAAGTTCCGGCGCTGAACTTTCTGCAGGCATTTACATGCTTGTTTCAACCGGCAAAACAAGTGCATAATTAACTATAAATCTTATGGCATCCACCAATAAAGTATCTCCAACAGCAGCAGCAAAAAAAATTCTTGCTATCCTAAAGCTAGACAAAAAAGATGTTTCTGCCATTTATGTATTTGCAATACTTGCAGGGCTTGTTCAATTGTCTATGCCCCTTGGTATTCAAACCATCATCAGTTTTGTAATGGCAGGAAGCATTTCCACTTCCATCATTATCCTGATAGGATTGGTGCTGGTGGCAGTTTTTCTGAATGGCTTACTGCAGGTCAGACAAATTCAGGTCACTGAAAAAATTCAGCAAAAGATCTTCGTCAGGTATTCCTTTGAATTTGCGGACAGATTACCAAAAATGGATATAGAGCAACTCGATAATTATTATCTCCCCGAACTGGTCAATCGTTTTTTTGATACAGTTTCTTTACAGAAAGGGATAGAAAAATTATTGTTAGACGTACCTGCTGCTATTATTCAGATTCTGTTTAGCGTAATTCTGCTTTCTTTCTATCACCCTATATTTATTGGCTTTGGTGCGGTACTGCTTCTTATTTTATACATGATACTCCGTTATACACTGCCTGCTGGTTTTGATGCAAGTATAGAAGCCAGTAACCAGAAATATGCAACAGCTGCCTGGCTGGAAGAAATGGCAAGGGTTATTAAAACATTTAAATATTCCAGAGGAACGTCGTTGAATATTGAAAAAACAGATAGTATAGTAGATAAATATCTTTCTGCAAGAACCAAGTATTTTAAAGTGTTGCTAACGCAATACTGGAGTCTGATCAGTTTTAAACTGATCATTACTGCGGCTATGCTGATTGTAGGTGCGGTGTTGCTGGTTGATCAGCAAATCAATATTGGTCAGTTCATTGCAGCAGACATTGTAATTCTTTCGGTCATTGCTTCGGTGGAAAAGCTCATCGGAAACTTAGACAAAGTATATGATGTACTTACTTCGGTTGAAAAACTCAGTAAAATTACGGAGAGTGCTGTGGAAACACAGGGAACTGTTCATTTGCCGGAAACCAACAAAGGGGTAACCATCTCTTTCAATAATGTGAATTTTGGTTACGGCAATACGGCTAACGTGCTGAACAACATCAGCTTTCATATACAATCAGGTCAGAAAGTATGTATCATGGGCGCATCCGGTGCCGGCAAATCGAGTATTTTAAGATTACTTACCGGGGCATTCAAAAATTTTGAAGGATCTGTTTTGATCGATAATATGCCAATTGGTAATTACACGCTCGATTCTATCCGTTCACAAACGGGTATTTTATTAAGCCAGCAGGATATCTTTAATGGCACCCTCTGGGAAAATATAACGATGGGAAACAAGGAGGTTTCGGGTGAGTCGGTAACAAGCATGGTACAAAAATGCGGCCTGGCTGGTTATGTAGAATCACTACCCAACGGCTATGATACCATACTGGATCCATCCGGAAAAAAATTAACCGGAAAAATCCGGCAGGATATTTTGTTACTCAGGGCGCTGCTTGGTAAAAGAAGATTGCTGTTGCTCGAAGAGCCCCTTAACTTTCTGGAAGATGAGTATAAAAAACATATCGCATCTTTTATGCTGAAGGAAGAAAGCACCACAGTGCTTATTGCAACATCAGAAGGCGATATTGCAAAAGAATGTGATTACATCATCGTATTGGAAAATGGAGCTGTAAAAGCTGCCGGTAAATGGTCTGAAGTGGCTCACCTAATTAATTAATGTCATGAATAATAAATTTATATCTGCTAACATTGAATCAGAAATTGAAAGCACCCGGTTGCAATCCTACAAGTCGGTGTATCATATCAGCAAAAGAAACAATGTAAAAAGATGGCTCTGGGCAGTGTTAGTGGCACTGGTAGTGACCATGTTCCTGCCCTGGACACAGAATATCCGTGCCAGGGGGGCTATTACCACCTTACGCCAGGAAGAACGTCCGCAGGAACTGAATACCGTTATTGCAGGAAGGGTTATTAAATGGTATGTTAAGGAGGGTGATTTTGTACAAAAAGGCGATACCATTTTACAACTGGGAGAAGTGAAAGTGGATTATTTTGATCCTAAGTTGCTCGAAAGAACAAAGCAGCAACTCAATGCCAAACAACTCTCGGTAGAAGGGTATCAAAACAAGGCGGTTACTGCCGGAACCCAGATCCGCGCACTGGAAGATGGTCAGCAGCTTAAACTGAAACAGCTGGATATTAAATTGCGCCAGCAGGAATTGAAACTTACCAGCGACAGCAACGAGGCCGTTGCGGCTGTGAGTGAACTCGGTGTTGCAAAACGCCAGATTGATGCCGCGAAACAAATGCTGGATAGCGGTGTGATAGCACTTACTGATTATGAGAGAAGGAAAATTACTTTCCAGAATGCCCTTGCAAAAAAGATCAGTGCAGAAAACAAGTACCTGCAGGCTAAGCAGGAATATATCAGTTTGCGTATCGAAAAGAATTCAACGGTACAGGAGTACACAGATAAAATTGCGAAAGCGCAGGGAGATCGTTTTGGATCGCTGTCCAATATTGCATCGGGCGAAGCGGATGTGGCTAAACTCGAAAACCTCTACAGCAATTATGATATCAGGAATCAGCTGTATTACATTACTGCCCCGCAAAGTGGTCAGATCACCAAAGCGCGGAAAGCAGGTATCGGTGAAATGATGAAGGAAGGAGATATGGTGGTGGAAGTGGTTCCTGACCATGTACAGCTGGCGGTAGAATTATTTGCAGAACCAATGGATCTGCCGTTGCTTAATATTGGCCAGAAGATCCGGTTTATTTTTGATGGCTATCCTGCCATTGTATTCTCCGGCTGGCCCGAAGCATCTTATGGTACATTTGGCGGAGTGATTGCTGCGGTAGAAACTTCTTTAAGTGAGAATGGAAAGTTTCGTTTGCTGGTGATTGAAGATAAAAAGGAGAAGCCATGGCCCAAACAGTTAAGGATGGGTACCGGAGCCAATGGAATCGCCTTGCTGAAAGATGTTCCGATTGGGTATGAACTATGGAGAAACATCAATGGGTTTCCGCCCGAATTCTACAAAGCAGGCGCAGACGGAAACAATAAAACTGCGCAAAAGAAAAAGTAACGCATGAAAAACACACTATTCATCTTATTACTTTTAACAGGCACTGTTGCCCGGGCACAGATGCTTGGGCCGGAAGCATTCATCGAACAGGTCCGTCAAAATCATCCATTGGCCAAACAGGCAGCTATACAGGTGGAGAAAGCAAAAGCAGATCTCTTAAGTGCAAAGGGAAGTTTTGATCCTTCCTTTACTTTTGATGCCAGCAGAAAAACCCTGGATGGTAAAAATTATTATTTCTATACCAATCCCGAAATAAAAATGCCTACCAGACTGGGGGGTATAGATATTAAAACCGGTCTCGAGAATAATGGGGGTGATTACCTCAGTTCACAGCTAACGGCCGGGCAATCCAGTTACCTCGGTGTTGAAATGCCCGTTGGTAAAGGGCTGATGATGGACAAGCGCAGGGCTGCCTTACAGCAGGCGAAGATTTATCAGTTGCAAAGTGAACAGCAAAAAAACAGAATGCTGAATGATCTGCTCCTTGATGCCTATATCAGTTACTGGCAGTGGACCAGCGCCTATCAGTTGTACAGCGTATACTCGCAGTTTTTTCAGACATCTGCCGACAGATACCGCCTGGTAAAACTGGCGTACGTAAACGGAGACCGATCTGCCATTGATACTATTGAAGCACTCACGCAGGTGCAGAATTTTGAAATGATGCAGACAGATGCAAAGCTGAAGCTGAATACTGCTTCACTGGAGCTCTCCAATTTTTTATGGAACTCAAACGATACTGCCTATATCCTGCCCGAGCGGGTGGTACCCGATACGGTTAAGTTTGCGCTCAATCTCTCTTCTCAGTCTCTCGAAAATTTATTGGCCAGGGCTGCTCTCGAAAATCCTGCTTTAAGAGAATATAATTATAAGCTGGATGCGCTGGAGGTAGAGCGGAAACTAAAATACCAGAACATTCTTCCAGTGGTAAATGTGAAAGCGAACCTACTCAACAAGGGATATAATGTAGCTAAAGGGTTTGATGGCGCATTTCTGCAGAACAATTATAATTGGGGCATTGATGTAAAAATTCCTCTTTTCTTCCGGGAGGGCCGCGGCGACTATAAAAAAGCCAAATTAAAAATTGAAGAAACCAATTATGAATTATCTGCCAAAAAATGGGAAGTAGAAAATAAAGTAAAAAATTATTTTACCGAAACCGCTTTACTGCAACAGCAGATCCGTCTTTCGCAAAAAGCCTACAATGGATTCAATACTTTATTGCGTGCCGAAAATCTGCGTTTTCTGAATGGAGAGAGTTCATTGTTCCTGATCAATACCAGAGAAAACAAAGTGATAGAGATGGCCGAAAAACTCATCAACCTGCGTATGAAATACCTGAAAGCCAATTATGCCATCGAGTGGGCTGCAGGGATACTGCGGTAATCTGTTATTTCTTTTTAAATTTTTCAATAAAGGTTTTACTGTGTTCACTCAGTATGAGCCGGCCACTGATTGCAGCACGTTCTTTCAGGAGGGTATCCCAGTGTTCGGTGCCATTCCAGCATATTTTTTTCAGCTCCTGCAATGCTTCCGGGTTTGATTTTGCGAGTGTTCCCGATAAACGGGTAATGGAATCATCCATGCCCGTAACATCTCCATGCAGTTCTGCAAACAAGCCTTTTCTGCGTGCCCAGTCTGCCGGACG
>CALPNW020000103.1 GCA_943325035.2 Sphingobacterium thalpophilum
TGAGTAGTAATATACTTTGTGGAATAAGTAGTATCCGGCAATCTGTTGTTCTTGTAAATAGATTTAGTGTAACGGGTGTCGACTCCTACTGTATACGCAGCAACTATATCATTTGTAACTGTCATTGGAGAGTTACCGCCGCCTGCGCCGCCTGATCTTCCGAGAATAGAAGCAAAATACTCAAAGTATCCGCTGCCTTCTCCCTGACCACCTGTTTTGAACTGAACTTCAAAAATAGATTCTGGTCCATTTTCGTTGGCTCCGCCCCATAACTTGGCATAATCGGTTACCAGAGAATAATTACCCGAAGTCATTATTTTGCGAAGAACAGGAGCAGCAGCTGTTTTATTACCTGCTGTGAGATAAATTTTACCCAACAAAGCATTCACTGCACCACTTGTAGCTCTGCCAATATCAGCTCCGGTATATTTTGCAGGCAGCAATGGTTCTGCTATTATTAGATCGGCAATAATCTGCTTGTATACTTCAGTGGCAGCTACCTGCTTAATAACAATTGCGGATGGAGATGTAACATCGGTAAGTTGAAGTGGAACATTTCCAAACAACACAGCCAGGTTATAATAAAGCAAAGATCTGAGGTATAATGCCTCTCCCTTATACCTGTTCTTTAAAGTTGCATCAAATGTAGCTGCATCTATTCTATCGATGATAATATTGCAGCGCGCAATCCCTTTATAAGAATCCGTCCATGCGGCAGAAACTTCTGTGGCAGTGGTAATTTCGCGATGTTTATCAATATCCTCTAAAGTAGAAGCAACACCCGAAGCACCGGCACCGTTACCCGAATTATCAGAACGCATTTCATTCATTAATAAATAAACGCGGCCATAGGTTCCGTTCAGTTGAAGTGCGTCATACGCACCGCTAACCGCAACCATAAAATCAGATTGTGTTTTATAAGCTGTCTGTACACTTCTTTGTGAAATGGGCGCCAGTTCAGTAAAGTCCTTTTTACAGGATAGATGGAAGAAAACAATTGTACTATATAAAAATATTTTTTTCATGATACATCAGTTTGATTGTGAATTAAAATGTTACATTAAATCCAAGCAAGAAGGTTCTTGAGATTGGATAAGCACCATAATCTTCACCGGGCACCAGACTATTGCTTGCCTGCTGTTGTACTTCAGGATTGAATCCCAGGTACTTGGTCCAGATTAACAAATTGGTTCCGGAGAGATAAACCCGTACTTTTTTCGAAACATTTTTAATTGCAAACTCATATCCGATCGTTGCATTTCTTAGCCTTAAATAAGAACCGTTTTCCATCTGAAAAGAAGAAGGTCTGAAATTATTTCCATGAAGGGCTGAGTTACGGTCTGCACGCGGTATAACTCCGTTGCCGGGCTGGGTTGCAGAAACCCATCTGTTATTGTATTCCGCATAAGAGTTAAAGTTGGCTTCCCCGTTCAATAAGTGTCTCTGTGTTAAGTTGAGTATTTCTCTTCCTTCAACACCCTGAAAAAAGATGGTCATATCAAAATTCTTGTACCGGAATTTATTGGTAATGCCGTATGTGAACTTTGGCATATAGCTTCCCAGGGTTGTTCTGTCTGCAGTAGTGATCTGGCCATCGCCATTCACATCCTTAAACTGAAGATCGCCGGGGCGTGCGCCACCTGTTCCAACCAGTTTATCAACAGGAGCGGCAGCAATCTGCGCTTGTGTCTGATAAACACCTACCACCTGGTATCCATAGTAGCTTCCTACAGGATCTCCGATTCTGGTAATATGTCTGATATCACCTGCGCTGCCAATACTTAATATAGGGTCACCGCTTGGTCCAAGCTTTAATACTTTATTCTGATTGGTACTATAGTTAAAATCGGTTGACCACTGAAATTTACCAACTGTATTTTTAGTAGATAGCGTGAATTCAAATCCTTTGTTTTCTACTTCACCAATATTAGTAAGTGCAGTAGCAAAACCCGATGAAGATGGAATAGTAACGTTCAATAACAAATCTGAAGTTACACTATTGTAATAGTCAACAGCACCATAAATACGGTCGCTGAATATTCCAAAATCCAATCCGATGTCCAGTTGCTTTTTAGACTCCCAGCTTAACTGGTCATTGCTTAAAGTAGATCTTCCGATACCACTTACAATGGTACCATTCATAACATAGTTACTTGCACTCAACAAACCAATTGACCCGTAGTTCGGTATCTGGAAGTTTCCGGTTAATCCATAACTCGCTCTTAGTTTCAATTCATTGATGAATTCGATTTTTTTCATAAATGCTTCATCATCCAGTCTCCATCCTGCAGATACCGATGGGAAAACACCTGTTTGGTTGTTTGCACCAAATCTGGAAGAACGGTCTGAACGGATGGTAGCAGAAAGCAGGTAACGCTCTTTATAGCTGTAGTTGGCTCTGGCCAGTGAAGAAACAAGAGACCACTGCTCTTTTACTGCAGTACCGCCTGTTACTATACCACCGGCTATTGTTTGCACCTGATCATCAGGGAAACTGTTTGCCTGAATCAATTTCAATTCATCGCTTTGCTTTTGGGCTGTATAACCGGCTAATACAGAAAGGGAATGATTTTCACCAAATTTCTTGCTGTAATCAACTGTGTTCTCCCACAACCAGTTCACACCCTGTGAGGCACTTGATTGCGCAAAAGGATCTGGTTTCGTTGCTCCGCGATACAACAGCGTAACACCTTTGTAATAAGACTGCTGATAATTATCCAGATCAATGCCAAGATATGTTTTGAATGTCAGGTTTTCGAGAATATTGTATTTAGCATAAATATTACCAAACATTCTGAAGTTCTTAATATTCTCTTTTACTGCCTGCATGATCGCCAATGGGTTATCTGCAGTAGTTGTTGCGCCGCCCAAAAAAGATTGGTTGTCTAGCTGGTTCGGAGTACCATCGGCATTGTATGGTTTAATTACCGGAGAGTGAACCAGTGCTGCGTAAATAATTCCCGGAGGATTCGCAGCATAAGGTCCGTTCGCAGGCAAACGATTGTTATTGGTATAAGCAATGTTCAGACTACTACCAACCTGTAATTTTTTGGATATGTCATCTACTACTGAAGTTCTGAATGTATATCGGTCGAACTTAGATCCATCAATAGTTCCGTTTTCGCTGTAGTAACCGCCAGAAGAGTAATAAGTAATATTATCCTTTCCGCCACTTACAGAAATATTGTAATTAGAAACCATTCCTTTAGATAAGGTAAGATCCAGCCACTTGGTATCCGTTCCGTCCCAGGCTACATATTTATCAGGAATTCTGAAAAACAATGGATCTGGATTAGGCCTGCCCGCATTGGTATTCGGATCGTACAAAGGATTGTATCCGGCACTGGTTGGGCTTGTTGGATTATTGGTTTGGAGGTAGTTGTTATTCCTTGATTCTTTGGTATAAGCTATCAACTCCGCCGAATTCATCATTTTAGGCAAATTCATTGCTTCCTGATAACCTGTATAAGCGTTAAAAGAAACCTGGTGTTTATTCTTAATCCCTTTCTTGGTGGTAACCATGATTACCCCGTTAGAACCCCTAGAACCATATATACCGGCAGCAGAAGCATCTTTCAATATTTCAATAGACTGTATATCATTAGGGTTAATGGTGGTGAACGGATTTATTTTTGGAACAGCATATGCCTCGGTTCTTTGACCGATATTCTGCTGTAAGCCCGTATTACTTGAAATGGGTAATCCGTCAATTACATAAAGCGGATCGTTGCCGGCAGAAATAGATCCGGAACCACGAATTCTGATTACCGGTGCTGCACCTGGCTCTCCCGATGGAACAGAAACGTCTACCCCGGCAACTCTTCCCTGAATAGCGTTTTCAAAACTGGTAACCGCTATTTCTTTGATCTGAGATTCTGAGATACTGGAAATAGAACCGGTTACTTCTCTTCTTTTTTGCTTGCCATAACCTACTACAACAATATCATCCAGCGCTTTTGTATTAAAACGCAGTTGTATGTTCTGGGTAGTTTTTCCGGAAAGTGACTGCTCTTTTCCCAGATAGCCAACAAAACTGATTACCAGTGTGGCTTTTAAATTTGGAGCCTTGATACTGTAATTTCCGTTGTCGTCTGTTACAGTATTAATAGTTGTTCCTTTTACATTAACAGTTACCCCTTTCAGCGCAGAACCGTCTTCGGCAGCAGTTACTTTTCCGGTAATTACCGTGTCAGCAAAAGCGTACTTACGAACAGATTCTTTACTTACAACATCTGGATTTGAGATAATTACATTGGTACTGTCAATAATTTTCCACCGAACAGGTAAGCCCTCCAGTAATTTCATCATCACTTCTTCTATTGTTGCATCTTTAACAACAATAGCTACCTCTTTACTCGCTGGCACTACATCGTTACTGTAAAAGAAACGATAAGTGGACTGTTTTTCAATGCTCTGAAACACATTAAAAAGTGAACTTTTTGAAGCGTTTAATGTGAGTCTTTGCTGAGCGAAGTTTTTTGCTGAAAGCTGTAACGCAATTAGCATTAAAAAGACTGAAAGTTTCATAGCTCTAAGGATTTTCTTCTGAAAGGCATTGCATGACTTTCTAAAAGGAAACGTTTTTCCCATAAATTTGCATTTGAGTTTGATTAATACTTATTCAAAAGCTCGAATTTTTGAATAAGCTGGCTTACTTGTACTGGGGGAATTTTACGATTCCCCCTTTGTTTATTTATCTGTTAGTGTTCACATAATTTTTATGTTTATTCAATGATTAAGGTCTTATCTACTATTCTATAATTGATATTCTTGGAGTACTGAATGATCTGACAAACCTTTTCCAGCCCTTCATTATCAAAAACACCTGTATACCTGTAGCTTTTGGCTTTCTGGTTGTGAAATACAACGGTAACAGCATATTTGCGCTCAATTTCCTGGGCAATCACCTCTAAGGGTTCATTGATAAAAACCATTTTATCCTTTAACCAGGATGTTTCTGCCACCAGACTATCGGTATTAACATAAGTTACAGAAGTTAAAACCACTTTATTGGTCTGCTCATTCGGGATGGCTTTACCAGAAATTTCGGAAGTATACGAGCTGTCTTTTGAAATAATCAGTTTTTCCAGGGGCTTTAATACAATCACCTCTCCCGGTCTGTTGTTTACCGATACTTCAATTTTTCCCCTCATCAGAGAAGTTTCCAATGCCTTATCCTGCGGATAATTTCTTACGTTAAAGGCAGTTCCCAATACCTTTATATTAATCTTTCCCGAATGTATAATGAACGGATGTTCAGCATCATGAGCAACATCAAAGTAGGCTTCTCCCACCAATACCACTTCCCTTGTTTTGCCAATAAAATTTTCGGCATAAGTTAATTTGCTGTCTGTATTCAGCCAAACTTCAGTTCCATCGGGCAATTTTACATACGATTTAGACCCTTTATTGGTCACAATTTCATTGGAGAACCTGTTTTTGCCGGAAATGGATACTTCACTGGAGTAGTACTGGTAAATAAAGAATCCCAGAAAAGAAGCTGCGATCAGCCCGGCAAACAACATTTTCCGCAGGGATAATCCATTGGAATATTCATTTTCCAGAACCATTGGCACAACTGGTGCTTCCTCATCAAATCCATGCTCCAGCTGAATTTTTACAAAATGAGCCGCATAAGCCTGTTCTGCGAGCAGTTCATTCTCGATTTTGGAAGAGGAAGGCATCATCATCTGGTCATAGAGAAACCGGAAAGAGGGCTCCATGGCCAGAAATTCCTCTAATGCAGCCAGTTGTTGTACAGTGGCATCACCGGATAATTTCAGGCTCAGTAGGTCGTAAAAATATAATTCAGTGTGTTTATCCATGTTTGTATTTAACATAGACTGTGAAATGAAGACTTACCGTGAAGGAAGCATCAACTTTTTTTATAAAAGAAAAGTTTCCAGGTCTACCCGGATCTTTTTAAAGGCCAGACGCATATGCGTTTCTATCGTATTCTGTGATATTTCGAGCACTCTAGACACTTCCTTGTAAGTAAGCCCTTCCTCTTTAATCAGCCTGAAAACCAGCTGACATTTAGGTGGAAGACTAAGAATGGAACTATTGATCTTTTGAGTCACTTCTGTACAAAGTAATATTTCTTCGGGATTGTCTGTTAAATCTGAACAGGATTCTTCCACTTCACTATCCAACTCAAAGGATACTGGTTTTTTATTGGCGATATAAGTTAATGATGCATTTTTTATGGCAGTAAGCAGGTATAATTTAAGATTTTCTATCTGTGCCAGCCTGCTTCCCATCATCCATATTTTCATCATCACATCAGACACACTGTCTTCTGCAAAAGTCTTGTCCTGCGTGATGTTCAGGCTGAGGCGGTAAAGCGATGTATTAAAATGAAGGAACAGTTTTTTATAGGACTGTTCGTCCCTTATATAGGCCACTTTATTCTGGAGAAATAATATTTCCTGCGTAGTTAAATTCAATTGGATATTAAAATTAAATGGGGGCTTAATTTTGAATGTTAACTAAATGTAAAGGAATTGTTAATGAATTCAAAATAATTATCCGCCAACAACCCGCTTATAGGTGGCTTCGTCAATAGCTTTTTCACTTTTTGCAATGACTACTGTAGCTACCGTATTACCGATGAAATTGGTAACAGAACGGGCTTCGCTCATAAACCGGTCTACGCCAATCAGCAGTGCCAGACCTTCCAGTGGAATTATTTTCAACGCAGACAATGTAGAGGCGAGCACAATGAACCCGCTGCCGGTTACACCGGCAGCTCCCTTACTGGTAACCATCAAAATTCCAACCACAGTGATCTGCTGGGATATAGACAGGTCTACATTAAAAACCTGCGCCAAAAAAAGAACAGACATACTTAAATAAATGGTTGTGCCGTCCAGATTAAAACTATATCCGGTAGGAATGATCAATCCAACCACGGTTTTGTCACAGCCGGCTTTCTCCAGTTTCTGCATTACCGAAGGAAGTACTGCTTCACTGCTGCTTGCGCCAATTACTATAAATATTTCTTCTTTGATATATGACAACAGTTTCAACAGGTTAAAACCATAGTACCTGGAAATGGCATTCAGCACTACAAAAATGAAAATGATTACCGTTATATAAAAGGTGAGCATGAACTTACCCAGCACCAGCAAACTACCTATTCCAAACTTACCCATCGTATAGGCCATTCCACCAAAAGCCCCAATAGGACTGAGTTTCATGACCATTTCCAGGATATTGAACAGGGCTTTATTGATAACGGTGAAAGTACCGATCAGGCCTTCCCCTGCGCCTTTTAACTTCATTAACCCCACCGCAAATAAAACACTGAAGAAGAGAATCTGGATAATGTCGCCCTTGGCAAAAGCACCAATGATGTTTTCCGGAACAATATGTGCAAAGAACTCAGACCAGTTCATGTCCTTTCCCTTTTCCACAAATTCGGCAGCCTTATTGGCAGAAACGCCCTCTATATGAATCCCTTTTCCGGGCTTGATTAAATTAGCTACAAACAACCCTATCACCAACGCAAGCGTAGAAACCAATTCAAAATAAAGAAGTCCCTTACCGCCAACCCGTCCTACCTTTTTCATACTACCCGCACCGGTAATGCCCAATACAATCGTAAAAAATATGATGGGCGCTATCACCATCTTGATCATATTGATAAACGTATCACTGATGAGCTTCCCTGCAGTAAAAAAAGAAGGAAAATATAGTCCTGTTATGATTCCCAACACAATCCCGATCAGTACCTGTACGTAAAGTATTTTCAGATATTTCATTGGCTAAATGTAAATGCATTACAGCGCAATTCACCCCAACAACAAAATGTTTTTATACTGCTGTGAATTATTTCTTTGAAGAAAGTGCATAAAAGACGTCACTGCGCTTAACGGTAAAAAACAAAGTGAAGCTGGTCGGCTATTTTGCAAGCCCCTTCCCAATAATTCCACCGCTTACTTCCAGCGTAGTTCCGTGAACAGCTTCATTTTCAACAATAAAATGTACTGTACTCATGATCTCATCCGTTTTTACCAGTTTCCCAAGCGGTATATCGGCAATGATTTTTTGAAGTATGTCCGGAGCAACTATTCTGCAACTGCTAAGCCCAGTGCTTTAGGAAACAGATGATTATTTTCCAGGTGTACATGCCGGTGCAGATCTTCTTCAAATTCTTTAAGTTCCGATAAACAAACTTTAAACGTGGTACAGGCCCCTTCCGGTACGGTGTAATGATTGGTAAGGGCTCGGATGGCATACAATAAATCTCCCGCTTGGTCGTGCTCGTTCATCATCACCGTAATAGGTCCACTGATTTCAACCAAAGACAAGGCTGATTCATTGCCTGAAAGTGAAAGCTCTTCCATCTTCTTAATTCGCGGGAATAAAATTACTTCCTCTTTCTGCATATGATTGCTCATGTCTTCCTGCACTTCCCGGAATTTATTGTACACCTCCTGCATATAGGGGAAACGGTCTCCATGCTTACCAGCAACTTTTTCCAGATGTCCGGCAATGGTTGGCATAATTTGCTTTACATAAAAATGGTGATGAATCAGAATATAGCCAATAAGCTGCTCACAGCTCATTTCCGCAAATGGCATGTGCTTTTGCGAAGCAGACGATCCGACTGAATTAAATTCCTGAACCACTTCTTCTACAAGTAACCCTTTTTCCATGCAGGCCTCAGCTAGCGTTCTTTTACCCTTGCAACAAAAATCGAGGTGATATTTTTCCAATACAGGTACTGTTTGACTATTATCAGTCACAATAGCAGCGAGTGTTTGTTGAGCAATATTTATCATGATGAATTGTTTTAGCAAAGTTCAGCCGCAACCAATTGACCTATTATGACTCAAATCACTTTTGTTTAATTATTCCCAAATTCAATAATGCCATTCCGGTAAATAATAGTAGCGCCGTAAAAATGAGTAGTTCATTCATGTAAGGTACAATATGATAAGTCAGTGCAGTAAGGCCCTGTATCATCAGAAATACCTCATTAACAATTACCCCCACAGTAAAAATGGCAATGCCATTTAAGACCAGTTTTCCTGATGGTAACAATTTCTCTGCAACAGTATACCCGATCAGAAATAGAGAAATAACCCCCAGTAAAATTAAATGCAGGTAGCCAATTACAATTGGCCGGAATCCGAATGCAAGTTCACTCAAGGCAGGTAGCGTAGAAAAAAGCTGTAAAAATAATTTAATGGAAAGCGCAATTGCTGAAAGCCCCATCAACCATTTTGCGGTAACAGATAAACCGGCATTCAAAAAAGATCTGATGCTAACCATATAGCGAACCAGCATATACCATGCTACCAGCTGAACCAATGCAGAAAGCACTATAACCATATAAAACCAACCGGGCAAGTCTAGCCAGAGTGCCGATAAAAAATAAGCTGGAATACAGGCAGCAGCAAAAAACCAGAATACCTTTTCCATCTGCGGGCCTTTCGGCAGTAGTTCCCCGATTCTTTCCATCAGTAAGCCCATACAGGCAAAAAAGAACCAACCATTGTATTGAAAATGCAGAAAGAAATATACCGACAGGAGGTACCAGTTCTGGTGAATAATTTTATTGGCCATCATAAAGGCAAGTGCAAAAGCACCTAAGGCCGAAACGGCATTCATTAATAGGGCAGCCTTATACCAGTTAGTGGAGATTTTTTTAACCAAAAGCCGGTTTAAATCTTTCCAGTAAATCACAGCAAAAATCCAGGAAACAATAATAGATAAAGTAGAAAATAAAATCGAAGAAAAGCCATAGCCCTGAAAAGCAAAGAATATCAACATGCCATATGCAGTGAAGAGATTGGCATACAGCATCCATTTGTATCTCTTAAACTGGTCTTTTCCTTTTTGTTTGCCTAAAGAAGCTACCAGTAATGTCATCAGCAGCTGTGTAACCCATCCCGAAAAGGCAAAATGCGAATGAGCATGCAGCAGGTGTTTTTGATCTATAAAAGGAAGAGAAAAGGCTATTTTATACCGAAGAACCAGTCCAATAAAAGCTACCAGCAACAAATTAAAAAAGGCAATACGCAGCCATTGTAGCTTTTTGGAAACCATAAACTGTTTTCAGCAAAATAACTTAATGCATGCCAGCAACTGTATGATTCAAATCATAACTAACAATATACCTTGCCTTTGTCTACCAGTAAATCACCTTTCTCGTGCATTATCCTGATTGTACGGATAACAGTTTCTACCCTTAGCCCAATCATATCAGCAATCTGCTGACGGGTTAAATTTACTTTATTGCATTTAGGACAAATATGCTTCTGGGTTTCCTTAAAATAAGCAAACAGATGAGAGATACTTTTTTCCGGATTATGATTGGCTAACTCACTTACAATCATGAACTTAAACCGCATACGCTGGGAAAGCATCCGACTGAA
>CALPNW020000104.1 GCA_943325035.2 Sphingobacterium thalpophilum
CCGGTTTTGCCAGCAGAATTTGGAAAAAAAGGGACTTTTACCTTGATTTATGTTAAAAGACCCTTACCCAGTAAGCTTTTAGTAAAAAATTTGGAACGTTTGTTTACGAACCTTATTTTTGCAACCCATTACGAAAGAAATGGAACGGATTGCCTGATAGTATAAGGGTAGTACAACTGATTTTGGTTCAGTATGTCTAGGTTCGAATCCTGGTCGGGCAACAAACGCCACCCGCAATGCGGGTGGCGTTTTTATTTTCGGACAGGATAGATTTATCCGTATCGGCTACAAAATAAAACGCCTGGTTACCAGGGGCAACAACAGGCGTTTGAGTAGTATGCAATGAAAGGTTCTTCGCAGACAAAATCTGCCCCTCTTAATTAATCTTCTTTGGCATCTTTAATAGCAGCTACCCATAGGTTGGAATATTTATCGAGCCCTAGCATAAAAAAATGACAGTTGTCGTTCAGCCTGTTCCGCCCAGTGCAGGATCTTCGTATTTATAAAGCGACTTATTGAAATACTGGTATACTTTACCGGTAACTGCATATCCGAACTGAGAATTGTTGGCAGAATCAGACTGCCCGTAAGTCATAAAAAACTGTTTTTCAATTAATCTCTTACCGCAATGTATATTCCATACAAAAAAGGCACTACCATTATTAGTGCGTAAAGTATGATTTTAAGAATATTTATTTTTCATCTGCAACAAATCCATACAGCGGTGTAGACTTAATTTCCAGTGTTGCAGTTTAACATTAAAATGGTTGGAAAATGAAGCGGTATCCATTACAGAATAAGCCGGGCGCTTAGCCGGTGTGGGATATTCGGTGGAAGGCACAGCAACTAAATTTACCGGAAATCCTGCATACTCCCTGATAGCCGTTGCAAAATCAAACCAGGAGATCACTCCTGTATTACTGAAATGATAAATACCAGAATGACAATTTCCCTGTTGGTCTTCCTCTATAATCTGCATCAGTGCCTGAGCAAGATCTGCTGCATAAGTAGGTGAACCTACCTGGTCCCCCACTACTTTCAGTTCATCCCTTTCCTTCATTAACCTGAGCATGGTTTTTACGAAATTATTACCATGCGCACTGTAAACCCAGGAAGTTCTTACAATAACCGAAGACGGATTATTTTCCTGCGCCAGCTGCTCTCCTGCCATTTTGGAATACCCGTAATAATTAACGGGCTCGGTAGGTGTACCGGTTTTATAAGGACTTGTTCCATTTCCATTGAATACATAATCAGTAGAAACAGTAATGAACTTACAGTTGTTTTTTTCACAGAAGGCAGCCATTGTTCCTACAGCAGTAGCATTAATCATCAATGCCTGCTCCTGTTCGGTTTCCGCTTTATCCACTGCAGTATAAGCAGCGCAATTAATAATATACCGTGGCTGTAGTTCTGCCAGAAATGGCACAATGGTTTCCGGCATCTGCAGATTCAGCGAATCCCGGTCTGCAAATACAAACCGGTAACTGTTTTCATAAGAGGAAGCCAACTGTTGCAGTTCCCATCCTAACTGACCGTTTTTTCCGGTAACTACTACTAATGGCTTCATCATGATTGCTTATTTTCCGGAAATAAATTCCTTGGGTTGTCTGGACCATTCCTCTGTAGGCAGCGATTTAAAATAATCGTAGGTTTTCTTCAGGCCTTCTGCACGGTCTACCTTAGGTTCCCAGCCCAGCAATTCCCTGGCCTTGGTGATATCCGGCTTGCGCTGTTTCGGATCATCCACCGGCAATGGCTTATAAATTATTTTTACAGATAATCCGGTAAGTTTCAATACTTCTTCCGCAAAATCCTTTAAGGTAATTTCATTGGGGTTACCAATATTAACCGGCATAGTGTAATCACTCATCAATAAGCGGTAAATGCCTTCCACCAGATCATCCACATAGCAGAATGACCGGGTTTGGCTACCATCACCAAATACGGTAAGATCCTCGCCGCGCAAAGCCTGTCCTATAAAAGCAGGTAGTGCTCTGCCGTCATTCAGCCGCATTCTCGGACCATACGTATTGAAGATCCTGATGATCCTTGTTTCAACCCCGTGAAAAGTATAATAGGCTCTTGTAATTGACTCCATGAACCGTTTGGCCTCATCGTAAACACCACGCGGACCTACCGGATTTACATTTCCCCAGTACTCTTCTGTCTGAGGATGCACCAGTGGATCTCCATACACTTCGCTGGTAGAAGCAACCAGCATTCTTGCACCCTTTGCCTTGGCCAGACCCAGGCAGTTATGTGTTCCGATTGCACCCACTTTTAGTGTTTGAATCGGAATTTTCAGATAATCGATGGGGCTTGCCGGTGATGCAAAATGCAGGATATAATCAATTGCACCCGGAACATGAATGAACTTGGTTACATCATGGTGATAAAACTCAAAATCTTCGAGCTTAAAGAGGTGTTCTATATTTCTCAGATCACCGGTTATCAGATTATCCATCCCTACCACCTGGTAGCCTTCCTTAATGAAGCGGTCACAGAGGTGAGATCCCAGAAATCCGGCAGCACCGGTAATCAGTATGCGTTTCTTTGCCATAATATTATTTTATGGACGACCTATACTTTCGTAGTGATAGCCCATCTCTTTTATGAATTTTACTTCAAACAGGTTTCTGCCATCAAAAATGACTTTGTTATTGAGCATGCTGGTGATCACATCAAAATCCGGTGTTCTGAATTCACTCCATTCTGTAGCAATAACCAATGCATCGGCATTTACCAATGCCCCGTATTGACTTTCTGCATACTTTATTTTATCGCCAATTGATTTTTTAATGTTGGGCATTGCTTCCGGATCAAATGCAGTTACAGTTGCGCCTGCAGCAATAAGTGCATCAATCAGGTACAAGGCCGGCGCTTCGCGGATATCATCGGTATTGGGTTTAAATGCCAGCCCCCATAATGCAAAATGCTTCCCTTTGATATCATTACCAAAGTACTTCAGGATCTTTGGCATGAGTTGTAATTTCTGTGCTTCGTTCACCGCTTCCACCGATTTCAGAATTTTGAAATCGTAATTGGCTTCTTCGGAAGACATAATCAAGGCCTGCACATCTTTAGGGAAACAGCTTCCGCCGTATCCGATACCCGGAAATAAAAATCGCTTCCCGATCCGGTCATCACTTCCGATTCCCCTTCTTACCATATCCACATCTGCGCCTAGTTTTTCGCAAAGATTGGCGATCTCATTCATAAAAGAGATCTTGGTTGCCAGAAAAGAGTTGGCTGCATATTTGGTGAGCTCTGCTGATTTTTCATCCATAAAGATTACCGGGTTCCCCTGGCGTACAAATGGTGCATACAGATCCGACATGACTTTTTGAGCCCGCTCCGAACGGGTTCCTACCACCACCCGATCCGGTTTCATAAAGTCATCTACCGCAACTCCTTCCCGAAGAAACTCCGGATTACTGACCACATCAAATTCACCTTTAAAATTTTTGGCGATAACCAATTGTACTTTCTCTGCAGTACCTACCGGAACTGTACTCTTGTCTACAATTACTTTGTAATCGGTAAGTATGTTGCCCAGCTCACCGGCAACACCTAATATATAACGAAGATCTGCAGCTCCCCCTTCCCCCGGAGGGGTTGGCAAGGCCAGAAAAATAATTTCTGCATCTTTTACTCCTTCGGCAAGATTGGTGGTAAACTTCAACCTGCCTTCTTTCAGGTTACGTAAAAATATTTTCTCCAGACCAGGTTCATAGATCGTGATCTCCCCTGAGGTCAATTTATCGACTTTAGACTGATCGATGTCTATACAGGTTACTTTGTTTCCTGTTTCGGAAAAACAGGTACCTGTTACAAGACCTACATATCCTGTACCTACTACTGCAATCTTCATGATTTACTGATTTATGAAATTTAACACTTGTGTGCTGATGAAATTTAATTGTTCTTCGTCCATTTCCGTATGAACGGGCAGGGAAATCACCACCGATGTTAAGTGATCTGTTACCGGCATATCCAGGTCTGGCAATCCAAAGGAGGCAAACATATCCTGCTTGTGTCCGGGCACCGGATAATAAATCATTGAAGGGATTTTTTGTGCAGCCAGGTATTCGTTCAGGCCATCTCTGCTAACTCCGTTCAACTGCAGCGTATACTGGTGATATACATGCGTACTGTAGTCTGCCACAAAAGGAGTGGTGATTTTTTCATTGCCGGCAAAAGCTTTGTTGTAATGAGCAGCAACCGCCTGCCTTGCCTGATTGTATTGGTTGAGATGCGTTAACTTAATATTGAGCACTGCTGCCTGGATAGAGTCCAGCCTGGAGTTGCATCCAACCACTTCGTGATAATATCTTTTTTGCTGACCGTGGTTAGCGATCATTTTCATTTTTTGTGCCAGTAAATCATCATTGGTAAAAATGGCTCCCCCATCCCCAAAAGCACCTAAATTCTTAGAGGGATAAAATGAAGTGGCGCCGATTGTTCCAATGGTTCCGGTTTTCTGCTTTGTTCCATCCGAAAAAGTATAATCACAACCGATGGCCTGGGCATTGTCTTCTATTACAAAAAGATTGAACTCTCTGGCGATCTGCATGATCTCTTCCATGGGAGCCGCATGCCCGTACAAATGAACAGGAACGATGGCCCTGGTTTTTGGCGTAATTGCTTTACGCACCGCTTCAGGATCTATACAAAAGGTCTTTGCATCCACTTCAACAAATACAGGAGTCAGTTTCAGCAGTGCAACCACTTCGGTAGTAGCGATATATGTAAAAGAGGGGGTAATCACTTCGTCGCCGGGCTGCAGATCGAGGGCCATCATGGCTATCTGCAACGCGTCTGTGCCATTGGCACAGGGAATGGTATGCTTTACATTCAGGTAGCTGCTGAGGGCAGCTGTAAAATCCTGAACCGGCTTGCCGTTTATGTAGGCAGCTGTATCTAAAACGTCATGAATGGCCTTATCTACTTCTTCCTTGATGTGCAAATATTGTGTTTTGGTGTCTACCATTTGAATAGGCCGCATAGAATCATACTTGATATGGCGCAAATTTAGCATAAAAAGGTCAACAAAGAATTTGTACATTGTTCGGATTAGCAGTATTTCCCGCTGTAAATTTGCCCTTCATGAAGCTGTTGTATCAAATATTCATCTTACTGTACCCACTGGCGGCAAGGCTGATTGCTCCGTTCAATGTAAAAGCCAGGGAATGGGTCCGCGGCAGGCGCAACGTGTTTAAGGAACTCAACCAATTCATCACCGCTTCCGACAAGCCAGTGATCTGGATGCACTGCTCTTCTTTGGGTGAATTTGAGCAGGGACTGCCCCTTGCCGAAGAAATGAAAAAAAATCATCCCCGGTATCGCTTACTGGTTAGTTTTTTTTCACCGTCCGGCTATCTGGTCAGAAAGAATCATCCGATTGCAGACTTTATAACTTATCTGCCCATGGATAGCCGCTCCAATGCGAAAAAATGGATGGATACGGTAAATCCTGCACTTGTCTTATTCATCAAATATGAATTCTGGCATTTTTACCTGACCGCCATCAAAGCCAGGCAGGTACCCACCTTACTCGTGTCCGGTATTTTCAGACCAGATCAGCTTTTTTTTCGGTTTTACGGGGGATTTTACAGGGGAATGCTCAAAAATATCAGCCAGTTTTTTGTACAGGATGAAGACTCAAAAACACTATTGACTGGTATTGGATTTGGAAGCCAGACTTCTGTTTCCGGAGACACCCGCTTTGACCGTGTAATAACCATCGCCCATCATTTTCAGGCAAATGAAGTCATTGCAAAATTTTGCGGATCGCATGAAGTGATTGTTGCCGGAAGTACCTGGAGCGAGGACGATAAATTTCTTCATCATCTGGCAATCGCCAATACCGGTTTGCGCATGATTGTGGCACCCCACGACATTCAAAAAGAACGGCTGGAAGAGTGTTTGACTTTTTATCCGGATGCCATTTTATATTCGGACTACCACAATGCCTTTAAGAATAATATACCTCTGACCGAAGCAAGGACCCTGGTGATAGATAATATGGGCATGCTGAGTAGCCTCTACCACTATGCAAGCATTGCCTTTATTGGAGGTGGCTTTACGGATGAGGGCATCCATAATACGCTGGAAGCCGCTGTTTACGGCATGCCGGTGGTATTTGGCCCCGTGTATGATAAGTACCTGGAAGCCGTTGAATTGATTGAAACAGGAGCTGCGTTTCCGGCAGAGGATGTGGTAGAATTGGAACAAATAATCCGTACTTTATTAACCGATGAAAATCATCGGAAGTCTGCAGGCATTGCTGCAAAAAAATATGTAGCAGAAAAAGCAGGTGCCACTAGAAAAATCATGGATTATATTCAGGAAAACCGCCTTTTAACCAGCTGATCAAAATGTTTTACGGTTTCATTGTTTTCTTCCCAACCCAGCTTTACTTTTAGTTCCCGCTTTATCCAGTATTGTGCTTCTGGATAAATATTAAAACTATTGATCGTTTTAATGCTGCGTTCATACATAGTCTCATCATTTCTGAAGAGCATATTGGTAAACAGATACCGGTCGTTTACACTAATGGCTTTACGCAGATCCCGGATGGGTGTTTCTTCGAATAAGGAAGCCACTTCTGTACGTTCTTCTTTCAGCAGGTCATTGAGTTCCGGCAGCTTTGGGGCATTGGATTCATTGATTTCCGGAGGCATTTCCAGTATAAAATTCTGATGAATAAGTGTGGGTATTTCTTCCGGGGTATCAAAAAGCCAGCCGGTAGAATGATCTTTTTCTTTTTTGGGAGCAGGCTTGTTGCCGTTCACAAAAACCGGGGATTCCAGAGGGGTTGCTACAACCACTGAAGGCATGGTAACAGACACTCCTCCCTGCAAAGATTCTGTAGATTGTTTAAACTGAAGTTCGGCCAGCAATAGCTGTGCCGTCCGGGCCAGTATATCTGCATCGGCCTGCTGATCGAACAGATCTTTCAATTTATTTATTAAAGTGCCCACTCTTTCCATAGGATGCGATACTTTTGGGGGGTTACTAAAGGAGCGTCATTAGCATAGCTATTAACGTATAAACTTATAATTTATTTTACAGGATGTTTATAGAACCAAGCATGAGGGGCGAGCGAAGAGGCTGGATTGAAGTGATTTGCGGCAGCATGTTCAGTGGAAAAACAGAGGAATTGATTCGCCGCCTCAAAAGAGCCAAAATTGCCAACCTGAAGGTAGAGATATTTAAACCTGCAATCGACGTCAGGTACGACGAAGTGAATGTGGTGAGCCATGATGCAAATGCCATTTCTTCTACTCCGATCGATAATTCCCAGACCATCTTACTGATGGCTCAGGATGCAGATGTAATTGGAATTGATGAAGCGCAGTTTTTTGATGAAGAAATTGTGCATGTCTGTGAAACCCTTGCCTTAAAGGGGGTGCGGGTAATTGTTGCCGGACTGGACATGGATTACCAGGGCAAGCCATTTGGGCCAATGCCCAATCTCCTGGCTATAGGCGATTATTTAACCAAGCTACATGCTATCTGTATGAAGTGTGGCAATATTGCCAATATCTCCTACCGGAAAACCACCGAAGCTGGACAGGTTTTACTCGGAGAAAAAGAAACCTACGAACCCCGCTGCAGAAACTGCGTAAATGAACAGTAAGAGCGCCATATTAACCCTCATCCGAAAAGACATTTTGCTGGAAACACGCCAGCAGTATACTTTTTACGGGGTGTTGCTTTATATCGCTTCCACTACTTTTGTGGTATACCTGTCGATGGGTCACCCCGAAGACAAGGTTTGGAACGGCTTATTCTGGGTACTTCAGCTTTTTGTTTGCATCAATGCGGTGGCCAAAAGTTTTTTACAGGACAGTAAGGGCAGAATGCTCTATTTCTACTCGATCGCAGGCCCCACCGATTTTATACTTTCCAAACTCGTTTTTAACGGTATTCTCATGCTGTTCATGAACCTGCTGAGTCTGGCTGTATTTACTTTATTACTGGGCAATCCAATCAGCAGAATGGGTGAATTCCTATTCATCAGTATGCTGGGAGGAATAAGCCTGAGCCTGGTGTTTACCTTTCTGGCAGCCATTGCTGCAAAAGCGCAACAACAGGCTGCACTGATGGCAATTATGGGGTTCCCGATCATCATTCCCCAACTGTTACTACTCATGAAAATAAGCCAGGCCGCATTTTCTTCTGCTATCCAGAATGGATGGTGGAATATGGTGGGTATGCTGGCAGGTCTGGACCTGATGATCATTGCGCTGGCTTATATTCTGTTTCCGTTTCTCTGGAAAGATTAGAAACGAAGATGCCTCACTGTTAATCCATTGCTGATCAGTTGCTTTAAGGAATCTATCCCGATTTTGAGGTGTCTGTCTACAAACTGAGCGGTAATTTGCATATCGCTGGCTTCCGTTTTTACCCCGTCCGGAATCATGGGCTGGTCACTCACCAGCAATAAAGCACCGGTAGGTATTTTGTTGTAAAAACCCACTGTAAAAATAGTAGCTGTTTCCATGTCAATGGCATATGCCCTTACTTTAGTGAGGTAAGCCTTGAATTCTTCATCATGTTCCCAAACCCTGCGATTGGTAGTATAAACCGTACCGGTCCAGTAATCTACCTGATTGTCGCGGATAGTGGTGGAAATGGCTTTCTGCAAAGCAAATGCAGGCATAGCAGGAACTTCGGGCGGAAAATAGTCATTCGACGTTCCTTCACCCCTGATAGCACCAATCGGCAGTATTAAATCTCCCAGTTTATTTCTTCTTTTTAATCCTCCGCATTTACCAAGAAACAATACTGCTTCGGGCTCAATTGCAGTAAGCAAATCCATAATAGTTGCAGCTCCGGGACTACCCATTCCAAAATTGATGATCGTGATTCCATCGGCGGTGGCGCATTGCATCGGACGATCTCTGCCTATCACTTCTACATTATTCCATTGGGCAAACATGCTCACATAATTGCTGAAATTGGTCAGCAGAATATACTTTCCAAAATTCTCCAGTTTTTCTCCGGTATAGCGGGGCAACCAGTTATTAACTATTTCCTCTTTCGTCTTCATAATAAGTGAATATACAAAATAAAAATTATTCTGCCTGCGCCGCAGCGCATTCTGTATTTTTACCGGAACCGCATTTTGCGGAATTCTATTGCATGAATATTACTTACCCTCCATATAATCCACGCATCAAAAAAGAACTCGGCAAAGAATTCATTTTTGATGAGATCAGAAAACAATGGGTAAGGCTTACGCCGGAAGAATGGGTAAGACAGAACTTTCTGAATTACCTGATTGCAGTAAAACAATATCCGCCCTCACTTATAGCAGTTGAAAAAGAGATCAGGGTGGGCGAAATGA
Source organism: Sphingobacterium thalpophilum (assembly GCA_943325035.2). Lineage (GTDB taxonomy): Bacteria > Bacteroidota > Bacteroidia > Chitinophagales > Chitinophagaceae > Sediminibacterium. Next base: position 9,359 of record CALPNW020000104.1, read on the forward strand.
AAAAGCGTTTTGACATTCTGGTGTATAAAGCGGATAAACCCTGGCTGATCATAGAATGCAAGGAAATGAACGTGTTGCTTAATGAACAGGTACTGCAACAGGCACTCAATTACAATATCAGTTTACAAACTACTTTTATACTCATCACCAATGGAAACCAGCATTTTGGTTTTACCATAGAGGATGGTGAAATAAACAGAATCGGCGAAGTGCCTTCCTATGTATAAAAAATCCGGAAGCAGATCTTGCTCCCGGACGGTATAGTAGGTTTTGATTTTCTGAAAATAACTGCTAAGGAAAAATCCCCAGTTCAGCATAAGATGTACCCACTTTATTGATGGCACATACATAAGCAGCCGTTCTCATATCGGGAATTTCCGGGTTATTGTGCCAGATATCCATAATCTCACGCGTTGCAGAAATCATGGTTTCTTCCAGGCCACTGTGTACCAGATCTACTTCTTCCGGACCGTGCTGAATGGCTTTTCTTTCGGCACTGCTTACTGTTTTTCCGGTTAGTGTTTCTATCTGCTCCAGAATATTATTGTTCATGTTTTCAGTGAACCTTTTTTCCATGCGGCCATAACGAACATGACTCAGGTTTTTTAACCACTCAAAGTAAGAAACGGTTACACCACCTGCATTAAGGTACATATCCGGCACCACCAGTATTCCCTTTTTAGCCATCACATCATCTGCTTCGGGCGTTAACGGTCCGTTGGCAGCTTCCCCTATGATCTTGGCTTTTATTCTGTCTGCATTGGTGCCGTTGATGACGTTCTCCAGTGCTGCAGGAATTAAAATATCGCATTCCATCTCCAGTGCATCACCACTCTTAACAATATTGGTTGCGCCAGGAAAATTCAGAATAGAACCGGTTGATTTTCTGTGTTGAAAAACTTCTTCTTCATTTAATCCGTCGGCATTATAAATAGCCCCTTCAAATTCTGCAATGGCGATTACTTTAGACCCATGCTCCCGGAAAAATTTAGC
>CALPNW020000105.1 GCA_943325035.2 Sphingobacterium thalpophilum
GTGTTACATACAGCCCCGTATACACTCCTTTGGAAAAAAGAGTAGAAGCGGTTAAGCCTCAGGGACCATTGATTAAATACAGCGACAACGACCTCAATGAGTTTCGTGAGCTGATCAATAAGAAACTGGATGCTGCCAGAAAAGAGCTGGCTTATCTTCAGGGCCTGATCACCCGGAAGGATGAAATGGGTGGAGATAATGATGATGCCCGCTACATGACCATGGAAGATGGTACAATGAGCATGGAGAAGGAACAGCTTAGCCAGATGGCCAGTCGCCAGATCACTTATATAGATCATCTGGAGAAGGCAATCATGCGTATTGAAAGCAAAACCTATGGTATTTGCAGAGTTACCAGCAAGTTGATCGACAAAGCCCGTTTACGTGCAGTACCTCACGCTACGTTGAGTCTGGAAGCTAAACTGGGATTGGTAAGACCATCATCCGATTAATTTTCTGTGATTAATTTCATACAAAGCGTATCTAATTACATACTCTAAAACCTAAGGAATGTCTTTTTTTGACTATATAAAAGCATCACTGGCCAGAAAAAAAGCCAGAAGAGTTTTTCAGGATTTTGGATATCGGGTAGACCGTTTTCAATTAAAAGAAGACGGCCAGGTTGATTATGCAAATTGGCTGAATCCGCTGGTGGCTCCCAAAACAATTACTCAACAGGAGATCAGTTTTTTTAAAAAACTGATTAAGAAAGGCGGATTGGTAATTGATATTGGGGCAAATACCGGTGACCTTACCGTACCGATGGCTGTTGCAGCCGGTAAAGAAGGCATGGTCCTGGCGCTTGATCCCAATACACAGGTATTTGCAATTTTAGCAGCTAATGCTACTTTAAACAAGGATAAAGCGAATATTGTTCCTCTGCAGTTTGCGGCCACTCCTACCGACGGAGAATTCTTTTTTGCTTCATCCGAGGCCTCTTTTAGTAACGGGGGATTGGTGAACGACGCAAATGATGATGTTCACGGAAAATTCAAATTGCAGCAAAAAGTAAAAGGGGTTCATTTAGAAGGATATCTCGAGAAACACTATCCCGAATGGTTACCCGCAATCTCATTGATTAAAGTGGATACGGAGGGTAATGACCTGGACGTTTTGAAAACCCTCAACGGCATTATCAGCAAGTACAAACCAACCATCATTGCAGAAGTATTTCCAACTTTAACCAGGGAACAAAGAGAGGAGATGTTTATTTTTCTGAATGAACATGGTTACAAGGTTTATGACGTTTCGCACATGGATTTAACCAATGAAGTAAAGCAGGTGCTGGTAAGTTCCAAAGCGGAAATGGCACAACCTCCTATAGCTTCTAATGTACTGGCTATTTTCGGATAAAGCCCGAACCGAACTTATCTGACCTCTTGCATATCTATCAATTTCCTGTAGATACCATTTTGAGCCAACAGGCCTTCGTGTGTACCTCTTTCAGCAATCGATCCTTTTTGTAATACAATGATTTCGTCTGCATTCCGGATGGTAGAAAGCCGGTGAGCAATTACGATTGAGGTTCGGTTTTGCATCATTTTATTAATGGCATCCTGCACCAGACGCTCACTTTCTGTATCTAAAGAAGAAGTGGCTTCATCTAAAATCAATATAGGCGGGTTTTTGAAAACTGCCCGGGCAATCGTAATCCGTTGCTTTTCTCCACCACTTAATTTGTTGCCTCTGTCTCCCACATTGGTTTCTAAACCGTCTTCTTTTAACTGAATAAAACTCAGTGCATTGGCTATTCTGGCTGCATGTTCGATCTCTTGGTTGGAGGCATTTTCTGTGCCCAGTGTAATATTATTGGCAATGGTATCATTAAATAAAATAGGTTCCTGTGTTACAATACCCATCAGGTTCCGGATAGAATGAAGCGAATATTCTTTGATGTTGATGCCATCAATCAGCAATTCACCAGAACTTACATCATGAAAACGGGGAATCAAATCGGCCAGTGTACTCTTTCCGGCACCTGAAGAACCTACCAGTGCAATGGTTTTGCCTTTCCCGATCGTGAGATTGATATTATTTAAAATGGGAACGCCATCATATGAAAAGCAAACATTTCTAAATTCTATTTCATGGTTGAAGGCAGGTATAGGAGTTACATCGGGTTTATCTGAAACCAAAACCGGGGCATTTAAAATCTCTTCTATTCTTAAAATAGCAGAACTACCCCGTTGGGCGTTGTAATAGGAGGTGGACAGTGATTTGGACGGCGAAATAATTTGTGTAAAGAACACGATATACGTAATAAAACCATCCGCTTCCAGTACAGTCTGGTGACCCAGTACCATTCTTCCGCCTACCCATAAAATACTCGATAAAACCAGTACCCCCATAAATTCCGACATAGGGGAAGCCAGATCTCTTCTGAATGCCATTTTATTTCTTAATAAGTTGAGTGTGGCATTGGTATTGAAAAATCGGCTTTCTAAAATCTTTTCGGCATTGAAAGCTTTGATGATTCGGAGCCCGGTGAGAGTTTCATCTAAAATAGACATTAAAATACCCAGCTCCTCCTGCGATGCAGTGGATTGTTTTTTTAGTGATCGGCTCAAACGGCCAATCAGAAAACCGGTAACCGGTAAAAGTACCAGTAAAAACAGCGATAGGAATGGACTGATAATAATTAAACAGATCAGGATGATTAATATGGTAAGGGGATCTCTTACAAGTCCTTCGAGTGTGCCAATAATGCTCCATTCTATTTCATTGACATCATTGCTCATTCTGCTAATGATATCGCCTTTTTTTTGTTCAGTAAAAAAGCTGATGGGCAGTTCCAGTATTTTATTATATAAATCGCCCCTGAGCCGGGTCATTACATGGTTCCGGATGGGGGCCAGTACCCGGTAAGACAGGTACGTGGCAAGATTTTTAAAGAATATCGAAAAAATGATGATAATACAAATGGCGGTGAGGGCAGAACTTACTCCATAATTTCTGATTAACTGGCTGAGCTCGTATTTCAGGTAACTCAGGATACCGTTTGCATTAAACGACCAAACCGGTTTTACATCTATCAGCTTTTCTTTTCCAAAAAGCAGTTGTAAAAAAGGGGCGAGCATAGCTAAGGATACCAATGAAAACAGGATCGAGAGGAGGTTCAGCACCACATACGCTAAAATCTTTTTTTTCTGGCTTTTTAAATAGAATAAAATCTTCTCAAAACGCTTCATACAGGAATAAATGGTTAATACACGGCAAAGTAACTAATTTTACCTCCAATAAAAGGAGAATATGGAGGAAGGAAAACGTCAACGTCAGATTGCAGGTGCAATGCAGGAACAATTCAATGATATATTTCGCAGGCTTAACCTGAGTATGATTGATGGGGGAATGGTATCAATATCCAGCGTAAAAGTTACCCCGGATCTGCTCGAAGCAAGGGTTTACCTGAGTCTGTTTCAGGTTAAAGACCCTGCCGCTACCATGAAGCTGATCGAGTCCCGTGCCTGGGAGATCAAACGGGAACTGGCAGACAAGATGAAGCACCAGCTTCGCAGAATACCTGTGATTCATTTTTACAACGACGATACACTCGATTATGTGTTTAAAATGGAAGAGATCCTGAAAGGACTCGATATCAAAGAAGAACAGAAAGAAGAGGGGCAGGAAGAGGACATCTAAAATCAGCAATCTGGCATCCCTATGAACTTTTTATTCGCCTGGCGATATTTCCGTTCAAAAAAGTCTACCAATGCAATTAATATTATTGCATGGATTGCTGTTACTGCCATTGCCGTAGGAACTGCTGCACTCATTATTATTCTGAGTGTATTCAATGGGTTTGAAGAACTGGTAAAAGGATTGTACGGAGATTTTTATGCTTCGGTTAAAGTAGTTCCTGCAAGGGCCAAAACATTTCATATTTCACCCACGCAGATAGCCCGGATCCGGTCGGTCAAATCCATTACAGCCTTCAGTTTTGTTGCAGAAGAAAAGGCGTTGCTGATGGGGGCCTACCAAACCATTGTATCCGTAAAGGGGGTTGAAGCTCATTATAACAAAGTCAATCATATTGCCCCTTATGTAAAGCGTGGTCATTTTGAACTGGGCAGTAAAGATGCTCCGTCTATTGTAATGGGCGCAGGCATCGAAAATGCTGCAGGTGTAGACGTCCAGCGGGTATTGGGTTCGGTTATTTTATACATGCCCAACCGGAATGCAAGTTCTTTTGGTTCGGCAGACGGATTAAATTCATTCAATGTGTATCCGGCAGGCTCCTTTGTGATACAACAGGATTTCGACAATAAATATGTGTTTACCAATCTGGAGTTTCTCAAGTACATGCTGAACATGCAACCCGATGAGTTCAGTGCCATTGAAGTAAATGCCGGTACCGATGAAAAGGGGGTGCAGAAAGAACTGCAGCAGATCATGGGCAGCGACTGTAAAGTGCTTACCCGGTATGAGCAGAACCAATCGCTGTATGCCGTCATGCAAATGGAAAAATGGGTAATCTATGCGATACTTTCTCTGATTCTGGTAGTGGCTGCCTTTAATATGATCGGAGCCCTTACAATGCTGATACTCGAAAAGCAAAAAGACATTGCTGTTTTAAAAGCGATGGGAGCAGATGACCTGCGCATCCGAACTATTTTTCTGCTGGAAGGATTGTTATTGGCCGGAATCGGAACAGGAGCAGGGTTGTTACTGGCCGGCAGTATCTGTTGGTTACAGGATTATTATCACCTCGTTAAATTGGGCGGGTCTACTTTTATTATTGATTATTATCCGGTTAAATCGGAAATGACAGATTATCTGCTGGTGGTTTTTACAGTAGTATTCATTGCTTTTACCGCAGCATGGATTACCTCCCGCAAAGCCGGAGCCCGTATCTATTCGCTGAGAAGTTAACTGACTAAAACCGGCAGATTAATAGTCGCTTAAGGTAGATGGTAATTGAGCGAGGGCTTTTGCAAGCTGATCGTCATTTGGCGCAATACCATGCCACTCATGACTGCCTTCCATAAAGTCTACGCCCTTACCCATTTCTGTTTTCATTAAGATACAGATTGGTTTTCCCTGACCGGTCATAGATTTGGCCTTATCGAGCACCGCAATAACATCATCCATATCGTTGCCATTCATGTCCAGCACCAGCCAGTTGAATGCTTCAAATTTTGCCCTCAGGCTATCTAAACCCAGTACTTTACTGGTTGGTCCGTCTATCTGCTGACCATTTACGTCTATTGCGGAAATCAAGTTATCTACTTTATTATGGGCTGCAAATAAAAGCGCTTCCCAGATTTGTCCTTCCTGTAACTCACCATCTCCATGCAGTGAAAAAACAAGATGAGGATCCTGATTCAATTTTTTGGTAAGTGCTGCACCAATGGCAACGCTTAATCCCTGTCCGAGAGAACCACTGGCAATACGAACACCTGGAAGGTGTTCATGTGTGGTAGGGTGACCCTGCAACCGGGTATTCAGCTTCCTGAAAGTGGCCAGTTCCTTTACGTCAAAATAGCCGGAACGGGCTAAAACTGAGTAGAATAAAGGCGAAATATGTCCGTTCGAAAGAAAGAAAACGTCTTCATTTCTGGCATCCATCGAAAAATGGGTGTCGTGCTTCATGCTGTGAAAATACAATGCTGTCAGATAATCGGCACAACCTAAAGAGCCACCCGGGTGACCGCTCTGCACTGCGTGAACCATTCTAACGATGTCTCTGCGAACTTGACTTGAAATATTTTTCAGATCAGAAATACTTGCCATAAAAAAAGGGTGTTTCGGAATGAGCAACGAAGATAAAAGCAATTGTACCATAAAGCAGATAAAATGCCAAAAACTTAAAAATTGTAAGAAACAGGTATTATTTACATAAATAAATCATCATTTATAGTCTTATTTGTGTTTGCCCCTGGGTACCACCTAAGTCATCTTACTGCAGATCATTACTTTTTTTATTGTCATTTCGGTGCTGAAGATCAGGCGTTCAGGATCAAAAAGCCTTCAGGTAATTAAAGGGGAGCTGCCTGCAGAAGATATGGAAGTGAGCTTTTTTCAAAAAGGGAAAGACAGCTTTAAATCCTGCAAATCATCCCAGGCAGGTGCTGGCGCCACCAAACAATCCCTCTGAATACTTCCCCGAAAACAGGCTTTTTGGTTTAAAACCGATTTTTCGGCAATTAGTAAAATGATTTATTAAATTTGCCGGACTATAAAGTACTAATATGACCGACGATTTGAATTTGATATTGGAAGATGCAACAGAAACCATGCAAAAAGGAATTCAGCATCTGGAAGCTGAATTGGGTAAGATCCGTGCCGGAAAAGCCAGCCCTACTATGCTGGATGGCCTCACAGTGGAGTATTATGGAGCACCTACTCAAATCAGCCAGGTTGCCAATGTAACAGTGCTTGACGCAAGAACAATCAGTATTCAGCCCTGGGAAAAAAATATGTTACAAGCCATTGAGCGGTCTATCATGGGTGCCAATATTGGGGTTACACCTCAGAATGATGGTATTCAGATCAGGTTATTCATGCCACCCCTTACCGAGGAACGAAGAAAGGAAATGGTTAAAAAAGCTGCAGGCGAGGCTGAGCAGTCTAAAGTAGCCATCAGAAATATCAGAAGAGACGCTATTGAGCAGGTAAAAAAATTACAGAAAGACGGCCTCAGCGAAGACGCTGCCAAGGATGCAGAAAAAAATATTCAGGAAGTGACCGACAAGTATATTGTACTGGTAGAAAAGCACCTTGCAGCCAAAGAGAAAGACATGATGTCGGTATAATTATTTTCTGTTAACCAGATAAACGCCACCGAGAATTACAGAGAGACAAAGCACCTGTTGTAGATTAACATGCTCACCTCCCCAGATTCCCCAGCCTATTGCCACAAATGGAATGCCGTAGGTAACCATCGAAGCGAATAATGCTCCGGCTCTTTTTACCAGCATGTAAAACAGGACAGATGCTATTGCTGTTCCAAAAATCCCCAGCACCGCCGATGCCAGCGTAGATTGCAGGTAGGCGCTGCTGGTGAGTGGCAATGAAAAATAGCCGGTATAATAGAGGATGAGCATGCAGGGGGCTATCAGAAAAATAAAAGCCATAGAGGCTATTTCCAGTGATCCTATTCCCTGCATATGTCTGCCAACTACATTCACATTGATACCATAAAGAAGTGTTGCCAGCAATACCAGTAATGCATATCCAAAATATTGCAGACTGATGTTATTGCCTGCAGCAACCAGTAAACACAATCCGATAAAGCCAATCAGAATCCCCAGTAATTGCTGCATTTTGATCCTTAGCTTAAAGAAAGCAACTCCGGTAACAATCACAAACAAGGGGGTTAAGGCATTGAGTATACCTGCAAGTGCACTGTCAATCTTTGTTTCTGCAATGCAAAACAGGTAAGCCGGAAAAAAGCTTCCGAGCAGGCCCGATAAAATGACCAGCCATCTTTTGGAAGCAGGAATATTCCGGACTGCTTTAATAGCAAACGGCAGCAAAACCACTCCTGCGCTGATTAAGCGGATGGAGGCTACCTGGTAGGGGCTGAGTACATTCATGCCACCTTTCATCAGTATAAAAGAACTTCCCCAGATTAAGCACAGTGCCGAAAAAATCAGCCAGTTCAACAATTTTACGCCCACAGAATATATTTATTCAAAGATGCATTTTTTACGCTTGCAAATGAATAATTTTAATAAAACCAATTTCATGCCTGTTATTCAACTGAGCAAGATCAGCACCCGGGCACCCCGCGGACTGAATAAAGAAAAGGTAAAAGCAAAAACAGCTGCAATACTGAACGATCTGAGTGAATTGCAGAATCTGTTATTTGCCGAAAATAAACATTCGGTACTGGTGGTTATTCAGGGGATGGATGCAAGTGGTAAAGATGGGGTAATTAAAAATATTTTCACTTCTATGAATCCGCAGGGGGTGAATGTTCAGTCTTTTAAAACACCCACTGCAGAAGAACTTTCACATGATTTTTTATGGCGGATTCACCAGCATTCACCTGCTAAAGGAATGATCCAGATCTTTAACAGATCTCATTATGAAGACATCATCATTACCAGGGTACATAAATGGTGCAACGACAAGCTGGCTTTAGACAGAATGAAGGCCATCAATGATTTTGAAAGCCTGCTTACCAAACACAACAATACCAGTATCCTTAAAATTTACCTGCACGTTTCTCCGGAGGAACAGAAGCTCAGACTGGCAGAAAGAATCAAAGAACCCGGCAAGCAATGGAAATACAATGAAACCGACTTTGAAGAAGCCAAACTCTGGAATGATTATATGAAAGCATATCAGAATTGTTTTAACCATTGCAATATAATTCCCTGGTTAATTGTGCCTTCAGACCAAAACTGGTATAAGGAATTCCTGATAGCCACAGAGCTGCGTCGCATACTAAAAAATTTAAATATGCATTACCCCGGCTTAAAAAAATAATGTATTTTCAAATAACAATAAAACAGCAATTATGGGAATGTTAAAGGAGTTCAAGGAATTTGCCTTAAGAGGTAACCTGATAGATATTGCAGTAGCTTTTGTAATGGGTGCATCTTTCGGAAAAATTGTTACCTCATTTGTGGATGGGATGGTCATGCCGTTGGTAGGGATGCTTACGGGCGGTGTGGATTTTAACGATAAAAAACTGGTATTGCAGAAAGCTGCAGTGGCGGTTAAGGATGCTGCCGGCAGCGTTGTGACCCCTGAAGTAACTGAAGTTTCCTTAAAATATGGCTCGTTTATTACCAATGTGATCGATTTCATCATCGTGGCATTTGTGGTATTTCTGGTAATTAAAGCTATCAACAAGCTGAAGAAGGCAGAAGCGCCTGCCCCTGTGGAAAATCCGGGTCCTTCCAGTACAGACGCATTACTGATGGAAATCCGGGATTCGTTGAAAAAATAACCGGTATGCAAGGGTTCCAAAGAATCCTGCAGGCTGCTAGGTGGATAACTATTTAAGGAAACAGGCTTTTTTAAAGCCTGTTTCTGTTTCTTTGTAACAATCAACGAGAAGTGCAGTGAGTACAGTTAATTATCAGATAAAACTAGACCAGTTTGAAGGTCCTTTTGACCTTTTATTGTTCTTTATAGAGCGGGATGAACTGGATATTTATAATATTCCAATCACCAGAATCATCAACGATTTTCTGGATTTCATACATGGTTCGGAAAAACTGAATATAGAACTCAGCAGTGAGTTCATTTTATTCGTTTCTACCCTCATGAGAATCAAAGCCCGTTTGTTGCTTCCCCGCAAGGAAATTGATGCATCGGGCAATGAGATTGATCCCCGTCAGGAGCTGATCGATAAAATTCTGGAATACAAAAGGTTCAAGGAAGCTGCAGTAGAAATGGCAGACATGGAAGCCGTTCGTATGCTGATGGTGAAACGTGGAAATCTTTCAAGAGAAATTGCAGAAATCGGAGAAGAAGCATCCGAGGGAACGGAGATACAAAATATTACTTTGTTCAAACTGATGAAGTCTTTTGAAAAAGTAATGCAACGGGTTCATGACCGCCAGAACAAGCCAATGCATACCGTGGTAAGGTATAACTATACCATGGAGGGAACCAGAGACTATATGCTCGACTTTGTTGGCAGAGAAAAAACGGTTGCCTTTGAAAAACTATTTGAAATATGCGAAGACCGTATTCACGCTATTTTTATGTTTCTCTCTATTCTTGAATTGTCTCAGCAGAAATACATGAAACTGCTGGTAGGGCAGGGCATGAATAATTTTATTGTAGAGTGGAATGAAAACCGCGAAGCGGATGTGGCAGATGAAGGCATCAGTGATCAGGAACGGTTTGAGCAGGATGGGAAAGACGTTGAATAAATTTTTAATGATACAGCACAAAAAAGTCCCGGTGTTACCGGGACTTTTTTGTTGAATGATATAAGTGTGCAGTTATAATTAATTGTGATGAACCGTTATCAGCCCATTATACTGGAACTGACAGTGATGGTATCTTTCATCAGTTCTCTCACTGCATCAGCAATTCCTTCGGCATCATAGGCACATTCTCTGTGTAGTTCTTTGGGCGTGCCATGTTCTACCAGCCTGTCTGGAATTCCCAGTATTTTTACTTCGGCCTTGTAGTGATTGGCGTTCATGAATTCAAGAATGGCCGAACCAAATCCGCCTACTACCGTTCCATCTTCAACAGTGATGATTTTGGTGTAATTGCTGAATGCTTCATGTAAAAGATCCTCATCAATCGGCTTTACAAAACGCAGATCGTAATGCGCCGGGTCTA
>CALPNW020000106.1 GCA_943325035.2 Sphingobacterium thalpophilum
ATATGCTTTCATACCATGAGCTTTGCAAATGCGGCAAACTTCTTTAATATCGGCAATTTCAAATGATTTGCTTGAACGGGTTCTCATATTGAGCTGCTCCACCCCAAAATAAATAGAATTAGCCCCCGCATTAATGGCTGCCTGTAAACTATCGAAAGAACCGGCAGGTGCCAGTATTTCGGTGGTACATTTAGTTACTGGTGATTGCATATTTATAATTCAAACAATCCATTGCCACTTCGGCATAATTAAGGTCTTTATTAAACTGTATTTTATCCTGATCAGACATGCCTGCCAGATGGCGGTAATAACTGATCCCTGCTCTCATATTATCATAAAAGTTTTTGCAGTATTTTTTCATTTTAGTGATCTGTTCTGCAGGAAGGGAATCGTTCAGTTTTTCGGTCAGGTAATCGATATACAGATTCAGTTCTGCAATAAACATATGCGGTCTGCCGGAATTGGTCATGATATTGGTTCTGCCATAAATATGGTCTGCCATGGTTTGCAGCGAAACCACTTTCGAGAAATTAACAATATTCGGACCCGGGCAAATCGTTACCGCTTTCAGTGTTTTTACAAATACCTGATTATTATTAATTGCAGCTGAATTACTCAACCCTACACACAAACATTCTTTTTCGAGTATTTCTTTGAGCTGTTTTTTAAATTCCTGCTCAGGTAAATGAAGCGCCTCCAGGCTGGCAATTTTCAGCTGCTGGTATTTGATGGAAGCAGTACAAATGGGCTCTTTGGTAAATTCTGTATTAAAGGAAAGATGCTTTTCGGTACAGGGACTGCCGGGATGTCCATTTTTAATCCTTTCTGCTTTTTCCAGATCGGAACTGGTACCTTTTAAATAATGAAACCTGACTCCTAACGGAGAATTATGACTCAGCACAACGTCTTTATCTCTGGCAAGACATAATTTTTTGATGGTGTCTTCGTCTACGGTTGTAGCTTCAGGAACCAGTAAAAAAGGGGTTCCCCATCCGGTACTGTCCATGCCAAAATAATCGTGCAGTAAATTATCCTCTTCGGAACTTCCAATTCCTCCCTGTACCGTATACTTAATAGAAGGTGGCGTATCATCAGAGAATCTACCTTTTTTGTCCAGAGCAGCTTTGTAAATTTCAAATAGTGTTTTGATCAGTTCCTGTTTATTGGTTTTGAATTCTTCCAGAATGGGTCCAAGCAAATAACCATCTGTTGCAAAAGCGTGACCACCGCAATTCAGACCAGACTCTATCCTGAATTCACTTACCCATAAACCTTTTTTAGCCAGAATTTTTCCCTGTATCAATGCCGATCTGTAATCACTCACTTTAATCACAATTTTCTTGGTAAATACACCATCCGCATTTATGTTTAACTCATCGCATTGTTCGAGGTAGTTGTACAGGCGTGGATTCATGCCGGCAGAAAAAATTACAGAAGAACCCGACAGATTACTTTTCACATACCCTCTCAGAGCCGAAACGGCTTCGGAGCCATCAACTTGTGGTTCACCATTATTGTCGTACTGCTCCCGGTCTAACTTAGTCATGATGTTTACATCAATACTTCCTGGTTTTATCTGGCTTCGCAAAACAGCCTGTAATTTTTCTTTTTCCGGCTGATTAGTGATTAGTACCATTTGCCTGTACATTATTTTCATGGTACTGTCTTCCGGAAGCATCTCAAAATACTTCACAATATCAGAGCCGGTTTCAAAAGCAGCATGCTTCAGCTTTTCTACCTGCTCCAGTACAATCGTATTCACCAGATTAAGGTAATCCGTGATTCTTTTTGCCCGGTAATCCTGTTCCTCGGTAGAAATAGGAAAATATTCCTTACTGGTTGCAGGATAATAGACTTTCCGCATCATTTCTATCAACCGGTCTTCCACTATAGACATAACAGAAGCTATACCAAATTGGGCCACTTTAATAGGAGAATCGATGGTATAGGCCAATCCCATGACCGGGATATGGAATTTGTGGGGAGGGGTTGTTTGCTGCATGGCGCCAAAGATATTAATTAAGGATAAATTTGTCCTTAATTATTTAGTTAAAACTGCCTTTACAGGGTATTTATACCTGTTTTTAATTAAATCCAGGGGTCTTAGGGTAATTTTGTGTACACTTTATCATGACACCTGTAATTGAGTATCGGGCCCACTATACAATTCATATCAGCAATAATTTGATGTCAGCTGACAGCATTCACAGCACTTTAGAATTCTGGTGCAATAAACTCTTTGCAGTTACTATTATTTATAGCCACTGCTTATCTGATTAGCTGTATTTTACTTTTCCTTACCGGATTAAATGGTGCAGGGTTATTGTATCTGCAGTTTGCCTGTAATTACAGTATTCTGATCTAACCTTAATTATTCACAGTTCCAAAGAATCTGCAAGTGAGTGGATTGCGGTATTAGCCAACCTGGTTTTTCTGAGTTTATTATCGGAAGCATTAAAGCAGCAGCTGAGCAGTCAACAACTATCTTTGCTGGAAAACTTACACCTGCTCGAAAAAAAGAACATTGAACTAGCTGATATAGCCTATTTATAATCGCATATCATGCGCGCGCCTGTAGCCAATATTATCGGAATCATTCAACTGATGCAGGATGAAGGCATAAAAGAATCGGACAAAAGCCAGCTATATAAAGATCTTCTTATCAGCGCAAAAGCGCTGGATGATCTTATTCCTGATGTTTCCAATAAAGCACACCAGGCAAAGACTAACTAAACCTGTTTTTTCAATAGCCCATTTCTTTTCAGTATCTGCCCACTAATTTTTTTAATCGCCGCCCATCATTGGGAGGCTTCGCAGAATGCCCAACTCAACTCCCCTGATCTCTGCCAACCCCCTTAACCTGCCAATCGCTGAATATCCGGGATTCGTTTTCTTCTTAAGGTCGTCCAGCATTTGATGACCATGGTCTGGTCTCACAGGAATAGCGCATTCCCTTTCCTGCATGGCTTTTACCAACTCCTTAATAACCGCGTACATATCTACATCGCCTTCGAGATGATTGTCTTCATAGAAGTCTCCATACTCATTTCTTGTAGTACTACGTAGATGAATAAAATGAATCCGGTCTGCAAATTGTTTTACCATCAAAGGCAAATCATTGTTTGCGATTACTCCGTACGATCCTGTACAAAAACACAGGCCATTATTTAAAGAAGGAACCTCTTTTACCAGTTCAACTATATCACTGGCCGAACTTACCACACGCGGCAACCCTAAAATAGAGAAAGGCGGGTCATCCGGATGTACAGACATCACCACACCCGACTGTTCGGCTATCGGAATGATCTGACGGAGAAAATGAATGAGATGCTGCTGTAATTTTTCCCTGCCGATCTCCTTATAAGTATCGAGTACCTGCTGAAACTGTTCCAGTGTAAAACTCTCTTCACTGCCCGGCAAACCGGCAATAATATTTTTTTGCAACAACAATTTTTCCGCATCACTCATCAACAAAAATCTTTGTTTTGCCCTTTCGATTGTTACAGCATCATAGTCGGCTTCTGCTTTCCTGCGCTTTAAAATATACAGATCAAATGCTACAAATGCGGACATTTCAAAACGCAATGCCTTAGAACCATCTTCTACCTCATAACTCAGATCAGTTCTTGTCCAATCGAGTACCGGCATAAAATTATACGTGATGTTCCGGACACCACAGGCAGCAAGATTGATGATGGTTTGCTTATAATGTTCAATAAAAACCTCAAAGCCGGGTTCCTGCGTTTTGATATGTTCATGAACCGGCACACTTTCTACTACGCTCCAAACCATACCTGCCGCTTCAATAATGGCCTTGCGCTTGGATATTTCTTCGATGGTCCAGATTTGTCCGTTGGGGATATGGTGCAATGCAGTTACAATGCCGGTACAACCCGCCTGCCTGATATCCGACAGGGAAACCGGATCTTCCGGCCCATACCAGCGCATGGTTTGCTCCATTCTATATTTTACCTCTTTGTAAGTTGGCATCATTTTACGGGTCATGAGAGATAAGTTTAAACTATCCTATAAATTGCAGATCTAAAGTTAATATCCATTTGAAGGTGTTAAGTTCAAGAAAATAATCAGCAAAACCTCATCCGGAAATATTTATCAACTACAACGTTTTCGTAAATTTTCGTAGATTACCATTAATATAAATAAGTTTTGCAAGAGGGGTTACTGCCAATTTTAGTAGCTATCAATACTGTCAACATGAATCTGAAACAACTTGCCGAATCATTGAACCTGTCTATATCAACTGTTTCCAAAGCTTTGCGGGACAGTCACGAAATAAGTGCGGGCACAAAACAAATAGTATTGGCCAAAGCAACTGAACTTAATTATCAGGTAAACCCGATTGCCAGCAGCCTGCGTAAACAAATCAGCAAAACAATTGCGGTTATTTTACCCGAAGTGGCCAATGATTTTTTTGGCCCTGCAATCAGCGGTATCGAATCCATTGCTCAGGAAAAAGGATACCATGTATTGATTTACCTGACACACGAAGACATGCAAAAAGAAGTAGCCATTATTAAGCTGCTGCAAAACGGAAGGGTTGATGGCATCATGATGTCTTTATCGGAACAAACTTTAAATACCAGCCACCTCGAAGAGCTGGAAAAAAAAGAAATACCCCTTGTTTTTTTCGATAGAATAGCTGATAATATTGACGTGCCCAAAGTAACTACAGACGATTACCTCAGTGGAATTAAAGCCACTGAGCACCTGATAGAAAAGGGTTGCAAACGAATTGCATTCCTTTCTATTTCCCAGACACTGTCCATCAGTCAAAAAAGAATGAAAGGGTATCTGGAAGCACTGGAAAGGAATAATATCGTAAAAGACGACAGCCTGATTTTACAATGCAATGGAAACGAAGCAGAAAACAATGAGATGATCAAAGCCTTGCTGAGCAGAAAAGACAGGCCGGATGGCATTTTTTCCAGCATAGAAAAACTGGCTATTTTAACCTATCCGATTTGTGAAGAATTGAATTTGACTATACCTAAAGACCTTAAGCTCATCAGTTTCTCTAATTTAAAAACAGCTTCCCTCTTAAATCCGTCTTTAACCACCATTACACAACCTGCATTTGAGATGGGCAGAGAAGCTGCTGCAATTCTTTTTAAACTGGTTGAAAAAAAAGGGCACCATTTTCTGCTTCAGAAAACAATCCTGAATTCCGCATTGATAGAAAGAGATTCTACCAGAGGGAAAGTTAAAAGAAAAGCAAACTGATCCGGCATAAAGAAAAACCAGCTAATCCGATATAGCTGTATCTGAAAATAACAATTGCCTGGTGATTACTTTCCGATACAAAACTTACTGAATATAAAATCGAGCTGATCCTCATGGGTGATTTGTCCCGTAATTGTTCCTAAATGATGCAGGCATTCTCTGATATCAAGCGCCAGCAGATCTCCTGGAATTCTGTTATCCAGCCCCTCACTTACTTCCTGCAATGATGCTGCCAGTTGCAATAATGCCTGGTGATGCCTTGCATTGGTAACAATGGTAGACTCGGTATGAATATCACCCATGATCGTTTTCTGAACCAGTAGTTTCTTCAGCTGATCTATATTAAGGTTGTCTTTGGCAGAAATGAAAATACAATCGGAGAATGCACTGAATTTGCTTCGAGCAGCATTATTGTCTGCTTCTGCTTTATTACCAATCAGCATATAACTGATCTGCTCAGCTTTAAATTCGTTGACAATAGTGGTTAATTCTGCAGGCTCCATTTCCTGAATATCAAATAAATACAATACCACCTGTGCGGAACGCATTTTTTCTTTGCTCTTGCTTACCCCAATCTGCTCTATGGAATCCAGCGTGTGTTCCCTGATACCAGCCGTATCTATCAACCGGAACAAGACACCCTCGATATTCAGTACTTCTTCTATAGTATCTCTGGTAGTGCCTGCAATAGCACTTACAATAGCCCTGTTCTCGTTCAACAGCGTATTGAGCAACGTTGACTTACCTGCGTTGGGCTTGCCAATAATGGCCACCTGAACCCCATTCTTGATTACATTGCCCAGCTTAAACGAATTGATCAGCTGTTGGGTGGAATTCCCAAGATCTGCAATCAGCTTCTTAAACTGTGTTCTGTCTGCAAACTCCACATCTTCCTGCGAAAAATCGAGCTCCAGTTCTATCAGGGCAGAAAAGCTGATCAGCGACTCCCGCAATTGTTTCAGATCGCTCGAAAAACCACCCCGCATCGTATGCAATGCCGCACGCTGGCTGGCAGCTGAATTACTGGCAATCAGGTCTGCAACGGCTTCTGCCTGAGCAAGGTCTAACTTTCCTTTTAAGAAGGCCCGTTGGGTAAATTCTCCGGGCTTTGCCATTCTTACCCCTCTTGCTGCTATTGCCTGTATAATCTGTTCCTGAATAAAAGGAGAACCATGACAACTGATTTCAATGACATCCTCTCCGGTATATGATTTTGGATTCTTATAAAGAGACAATACCACTTCATCCAGCACCTGGTTGCCGTCTTTCAGCAAACCAACATGTAAAGTATGGGAGCTTTGCTTCAAGAGATCTTTGGAGGGAAACATTTCATTGATCACTTCAAAGCTTTTGGGTCCGCTTAAACGGATGACCCCAATCGCACCAATGCCTGGTGCAGTAGCCAACGCAACAATGGTATCATCCCAGCCTTGTAGTGAAGTGTTCATATGCGAAGGTACAAAAGCATTTTACTCAGGAAGCGATTATTGAAATAAATGATCATAATTCCCGGGCAAAAAAAAGCCCCTTCTTAAGAAGGGGCTTTAACCATTGAATTTGAATTATTTATTCTTCAGAAACCTGGAAAGTAATACTCTGCTTGTGACGATAGATTACATTTCTACCATTCTGAACAGCTGGCTTCCATTTAGGCCCTTTAGTGATAACACGAACTGCTTCCTGCTTTGTTCCATATCCCGGATCATTCTCGGCAATTACATCGCTGATACTTCCGTCTTTAGAAACAATGAATGAAACTACTACAGTGTATTTTCCCGGAGGTGCGCCATTCTCAACAGGTAAATCCCTGTTCAGGTTACGTTCCAGGTACTTAGCCCATGCAGACAGTCCACCAGGGAACTCTGCAGGAATCTGTACCACAGTAAATACCTTGTCATAATCTTCATCCTGCTTAGGTGCTTCAACAACACCCGTGCCACTTTCAACAGGTGGAGCTACAATACCTTCATCTTTTGTACCTTCCTGATTGATGGTACCGATTTTGGTATCTTCCAGCTTATCTACTTCTTTGATTTCATCTTGTTCTTTCACTTCTTCATCCTTCACAATTTTTGGAGGGGTGAATTTAGTGATCTCCACTTTAGGTGGCTCTTGCTTAGGTGGTGGCGGTGGTGGCGGTGGCTCAGGTCTTTTATCTTCCTGTTTCACGTTTTCCAACGATACGTCCTGCACAATTAATTCTGTCTTTGATTTTGAGGCAGTGTTGGCAATAATTGAGCCAACAAAAGCTAAAGCACAAATGATTAATGTACCAATCAAAGCGTATGTAATACGCTTATTGTAGGTTTTACGTAAATCATAAGCACCATACTCTTTGTTCCTACCTTCAAAAATGAGGTCCAGAATATCGGCTGATAATATTTTATTTACGTCCATTGTAAAAGTTGTTATTTGTTAGTTGCTTGATGATACTTAGTTGGCCGCTGTTGCTCCGGCTATTTCCTCAGATTTTTTTATCAGAAGTTCTTCAACACCGGATATATCCACTAAGGCATAACGCTTCAGCACATTGATGGCCATTTCATCCAGAATATCAACCACATTTCTGTAAGTACATTCAGAAGATGGTTTAAGAACTACAACGAGATCCTTTTCGGGAGTACGTTGCTTTTTGTCCATCAACACCGCTCTGATGTCTTTAAAGTTGGTTGATTTGAAATTAGAAGCTGTGTTGTCTAATTGTCCTTCGTAGTAAAAAACGTTGTTGTCTTTGCCTAAAAGGATAGTAATAACACCCGACTCTTTCGCCTTATTCTGGTCTTCCGGCTTATCCGCATCTTTTGGTAAAAAGAGCTTCATAGCAGTTGGCTGACTCATTGTTGTGGTGAAGATAAAAAACGTAATCAACAAGAAACCTAAGTCCACCATGGGTGTTAAGTCAACCCTGGTTGATAATTTTTTCCCTTTCTTGACGCCGGGGCCTTTTTTATGTCCGCCGCCCGAGGTATCCATTTCTGCCATGTCGGTAGAATTTAGTTTTCGTTAGAAATATTTTACTCTTCTGCTTTAACGCCTTTTTGATTCAGTCTCCATAAATCAGTTCCCTCAGGAGCTGCTTCAGGAGTGGTAACCATCTGAAACTTCAGGATATCGTTCTTCTTGAAAGCGTCAATGATTGCCTTGAACGCAGGGAATTTAGCCATATTGTCTCCCTTTAACAGGAAGGCTGGCTCTTTTTGCCCCATATAAGCGTCTTTTATAACACGCATCCAGGTAGTCAGTTCGTTGTTAGCTGTATCCGATACAGGAATTCCAATCAGGTTTGCACCTTTACGCTGGTCTTCCGGTAATCTGATGAATGCAGCCAATTGTCCGAATGAACCACCCAGGAAAGTAGCATTTTTAAATGCCTTCACATCCAGATTAAGATTTTTGGTGGTGTTTAAGGTATTGGCAATCAATTCTTTCTTCTCTTTGTCGTCCATTTCGAGAAAAACTTTGCCATCCTTATCCAGAATCACCATCACATAATCCTTCTGTGGTGCAACTTTTGCGGCTACTGAATTGGGCGTTGTAACGGCAATGGCTTCAGCAGGCTTAAACTTGGTCGTTAAAATGAAGAACGACAACAAGAGAAAGGCCACGTCGCACATCGCAGTCATATCTACGGATGTACTCTTACGAGGTAATTTAGCTCTACCCATTGTTTATATTTTTGTATTTCACAATTAAGATTCAAAACATTGCATTTTCCATAAATAACCTGAAAGGTTATTTATAGTTAGCAGCAAAGCTTTGTGTTAATGTGAAACCAGACTCATCGATACCGTATGTGATACCATCTATACGTGTAGTGAAAATATTGTACATGATAATCGCAACAGCTGAAGTACCAATACCCAGTGCAGTGTTGAACAATGCCTCAGAGATACCTTTAGATAATTCACGGGCTGCATCTCCACCACCTTCGTCTCCGAGTGCAGAGAATGATTTAATCATACCCATTACGGTACCTAACAGACCTAGAAGGGTTGCTACAGAAGCGATGGTAGAAAGGAACACCAGGTTCTTCTCCAGCATAGGAAGCTCCAATGCAGTTGCTTCTTCTACTTCTTTCTGAATATTCAATACTTTCTGTTCAGTATCCAATTCAGTATTGGTGATCATTTCTTTGTATTTTTTCAGACCTGCTTTCATTACATTTCCTACAGATCCTTTCTGCTTGTCGCAGGCAGCCAAAGCCTTATCTACTTCTTTGTTGGCTAAATGAAATTGTATCTGACGTACAAATTCAGCAATGCTTCCTGTTCCTGCAGCTCTTGAAACCGTAAGGAATCTTTCGATACAGAATGTAACTACTGTTAAGAAACTTCCAATCAGTATCGGTACAATGATACCACCTTCATACATTTTACTTAAACCAGCTTTAGGTCCTTTGTGCTGTGGCCAGAAACCACCATTAGGATCAGGAGTTGTAAAGTTACTGTCCGCACCCAGCACAAAACGCCAGAGTGCATAACCTAGTACAATACATGCTAATGGAGCAATCCATGAAATCGAGTTGCCATCTTTCTTAGGTTGAACAGAAGATGCACTTTTTACCGCTGCGGTTGGTTTTGTTTCAGCCATGACTCAATTGTTTTTTGTTTTTTTTTAAAAATTACAGTTGGTTTAAAATTCTTCACAATGCTACTGAAAAAAGTGTTGAAATATCAAAACATTTTGTTCGCATCCAAAAGGGCTTACAAATTAGGTATTTTATTTTATGCAGCAACCGGAATTTGCTAAACTTATTTTATGATTATATTTTAGCCAAATGAATAAAATGCCTCATACGAGAGTTGCGAAAGGCAGTTTACCCGTTTTTTTACGCCCGTTTAACCATTCATCCAAAGTCTTTAATAAAAAAATTGTTGGAATGATCACACGGCTATCTTTACTTATTATAAATCTATCAATTAAACA
>CALPNW020000107.1 GCA_943325035.2 Sphingobacterium thalpophilum
CGTTCGGCAGATTTACTGAACAACGCGCCCTGTGCCGCAACATAAACTGTGTTGGGGTCTTTGGGGTCGATGGTGATACGCGCAATATGTTGTGTGGCATCCAGCCCCATTTTTTTCCAGGTTTTACCTGCATCGGTACTTTTATATACCCCATCTCCATGGTGAGTCATTACTCCGCGGATGGCATGTTCCCCCATACCTACATATACTACATTGGCATCGCTTTCTGCAACAGCCACGGCACCAACCGAACCGGTTTTAAAATAACCGTCGGAAATATTCATCCAGCTGATTCCCATGTCTTCTGTTTTCCATAAACCTCCGCCGGTTGTTCCCATGTAATAGGTATTGATATCCCCAATTACTCCGGTTGCTGTATTGGAACGTCCGCCTCTGAATGGTCCGATGTTTCTCCACTTTACCGGCTTGAAATAGTTGTTCAGCTCATGGAGCGAACTATCGGTTTTGGATTGTGCGGTTGAGGTGCCCGATAAAGCAAACAGTGCAACCGCGAGCAGAAAGGATAACTTCATATAACTGTTATTAATACTGAAATATAAATCATAAATTAAAGGGTAATTAAACTTTTACAGGAGTTTCTGCCATTAAGTTTATGATTACGGGTAGTTTTGGGGGGAAAGAACGGCTCCAATACAATGATCCGGACTGTGTGAACGGTGTCTGGTACCAGCATCCAATTATTACTAAAGTATATATCATGAAAAAATCACTGTTGTTTGCTGTAATGCTTTTGCCTGCCATTTTACTACAGGCACAAAAAACAACTACGGCTCCACCACCACCTGCATTGTCTTCTATCCGGTTATCGGATCTGAAGAAAGACCTCTATGATCTGGCAGACGCACATTTTAACGGCCGTTCTGCAGGAACACTCGATGAGTTAAAAGCCTCTATGTGGATTGCAGAGAAATACCGGGCTATCGGATTAAAGCCGGCCGGCGAAGACGGAACCTATTTTCAGTATTTTTCGATCTGGCGCAACCGCGTTAACGCAAATAGTTTTATCAGCATCAATAACCGTCCCCTGCAATTGTGGAAAGACGTTACGATTGCTCAAATGGCCCGGTTTCAAACGGAATCAACTATTCAGTATCTGGGAAATGCGGCACTGATAGATATGAATGCAGTAGATGTGAAAGGAAAAGTTGTAGCGCTCGAAGCAGCTCCTGATGGAATAGCCACTAATAAATCATTGCCTACCTGGAGGTACAGCAGAAGTATGCTCGATAAATATGGTGCTGCTTTAATAGCAAAAGGAGCGGTTGCAATTATTTTTATTGCAGATGCAATGGCAGAAAAAAGCTGGGAGGATGCTACGGAGAATTTTGAAAGGGGTAATTACGATATAGAGGGTGGTGCCAGCGCACAACTTAGTGCTACTGTTCCGGTTTTCTGGCTGCATGCATCAGCAAAAAATGAGCTGATGAATAAGGCTGCAGTGCTGAAAGCAACTATTACCATAGATTTTTTTGAATACCCTTCGGTAAATATTATTGGAAAAATTGATGGAACGGATCCGAAACTAGCTTCGGAATACCTCATGTACAGCGGGCACCAGGATGCGCATGGTATTAGAAATGCCGTTAATAATGACAGTATTTTTTATGGAGCAGATGATAATGCCAGTATTGATGTGGCTATGTTTGCGGCCGCAAGGGCATTTAAAAAGAATCCGGGAAAGCGTTCTGTTTTGTTTGTAATTCATGGAGCAGAAGAACGTGGCTTGCTGGGCTCTAAATGGTATGCTGCTCATTCAACGGTTCCGATAAAAAATATTGTTACTGTTTTGAATGGGGATATGATCGGAAGAAATCATCCGGACAGTGCAGCTATACTGGGTGCACAATCACCCCACCAGAATTCATTGGATCTGGTAACCATGGCACTTGAGGCCAACAGGGAAGGTCCGAATTTTAAACTGGATACACTCTGGGATAAAACCACCCATGTGGAAGGATGGTATTTCAGAAGCGATCATGTGCCTTATGCAAGACTGGGGATTCCTGCTTTAATGTACACCACACTCCTGCATCCCGATTATCATACACCGCTCGATAACGCAGAACGGATCGATTACAATAAACTTAAAAAAATGACCGACTGGATGTACCGGACCGGCTGGAAAGTGGCGAATGCTCCGGCACGCCCATCCACAAATACCCATTTCAAACTGGAGCGCTGATGATTTTTATGTTTATGATTGCAATCATAAAAACTTTGCTTTTGCATGAATATTTTTAACTGATTTAAAACCTTAAACTAAACTCAGTTATATGAAAAAAGTATTCCTGTTATTGATGATTGCAGTGAGTCTTGTTTATTTACCCGCATGTTCCGGCGGCAATACCGAAAAGTCCTCAACAGAAGCTGAAGCAATACAGCCGGCAGGTGTTGGGCAGTCTGGTGTGCAGGATGATGCATCTGCAAAAAATGTTGTTCAGGTAGCAGTAGGAAGTAAAGATCATACTACACTGGTTGCTGCTGTTAAAGCTGCTAATCTGGTAGATGCATTGAGCAACGCAGGACCATTTACCGTTTTTGCGCCAACCAATGCCGCTTTTGATGCATTGCCAGCAGGAACTGTAGACGGCTTATTGAAACCCGATCAGATAGATGCATTAACCGATATTCTGCAGTACCATGTTTCAGTTGGTGTATTTAAGGCAGATGCATTCACGGAAGGTCAGGTAATTGGTCAGGTGAACGGAGGTAATATTACTATTACTAAAAAAGAGGGTAAAACTTATGTGAATGGTAATGCAGTAATTGTTGCTTCTATACCTGCATCCAATGGAATTATTCATGTAATTGATAAAGTACTTCTACCGCCACCGGCTGTAAAATAAAATTCTTTGTATTTGTTTTTATAAAAAAAGCAGGAACAATTGTTCCTGCTTTTTTTTGACCTGAATGTGGGGGCTACTTATTATTTATTTTGTGGAGGAAGAATCTGTGTTTGAATAACATTTGAAATTTTCATGGCACGCTGCTTTGCCATCAAGGCATTATTTCCACTGAAAAGTTCATCAACAGTATTGATGAATAAATGATTCCACTGTTGAAAATGTGCCGGCTTCAGGTTTAATACCCTATGCAGGTGTTTGTGAAGATCCATAGGATTTCCTTCATAGCTGCCTGTAAAAAACAACAGGTTTTCCCAGAAATCACCCATCAGGGGTAAATGTGCTTCCCAGTTTACTTTGGTAAAAATCGGACCGAGCAAATTATCCGCATTTATTTTAGTATAAAACTGGTTGATCAGCCGGTCTATATCTTTTCTGTTGGCGATGTCTTTTTTCATCTTAAAGGTCTTTGTGTTTAAAGCTCCTGACTGAGAGTGCTAATGGAATGAGAATCCATATTAACAGTACCATCAATGAAAGCATCATTCCAGGAGCGGTTCCAAAAAAATCCCTGAAGATTGCCCCGGTATATCCCATTAATGCAGAGATATCCATTTTAAGTAAAATAAGAATTCTGCCAAGATCTATGGGGTTAAGCATGCTTACCCCAACCATCGCTTTTTCAATCGGGTAATCGGAAAACTGAAACAGCCCAAAGAGGATTAAGCCATCAAACAGTAAAGAAAAATACAACCATAATAAAATAGCAACTCCTATTCCCTTGGCTTTATCCCTTGTTGTTACTGCTGCCAGTAAGGCTATTGCTACAAAAATAACCGAGAGCATTACACCCATCAAGATCATCAAGAGCCCCGTGGCATCTGCCTGGTAGAGGATTACCGGTATTCCGGCGCCAATAAGGAAAGCGAGAGTCATTGAAGCGGCTAAGCCAATGAACAGACTCATCCATATGGTTTTTCGCTGCAGCGGCTGACTTACCAGCAGCTCAATGAACTCTGCACTGTTGTATACATAAATAGTGGAGAACACCAGACTTACCAACGGTACAATAATCAGAATGATATTTAGCAGCCCAAGCATTCCTTTTGCTGAATTGTCTTCCAGACTGAATATGCTTAATGACATTATCAGCAGGAACAGTGTATAGGTGAGCATGATCTTATTCCGAAGAATATCTATGATCACATATTTTATTACTTTTTTCATAAATCTGTTATTGTAGCATTACCTGTGCAATTGCTCTGGAGAGTTTTTGTTGTCCTGTATCAGCTTTTAACTGGTCTATGGTTTTATGGAAACAGAGTATTCCGTCCTGCATATAAATAACCTGTGTTACCAGATCATCCAATTCACTGAGAATATGTGAACTGATAAGGATCAATTTTCCGTTGGCCTTTTCCCGGATAATTTTTTCTTTTAATATTTCCGACGAAACAGGGTCCAGACCGGCTGTAGGCTCGTCGAGTATCAATACATCAGGGTTGAACATAAAGGCCAGTGCAGCACTAACTTTTTGTTTGGTACCACCGGAAAGGGTGCGCATTCTTTTATCCATCATGGTATTCAGGCCAAAGCTATGGATCAGGTCTTCATCCAGTGGTAATGTGGTGGTTGATCTCCGGATATCCTGCATCATATCCAGCACCTGCCCAATGGTCATATTTTCGGGGTAACGCCCTGTTTGTGGCATATAACCAATCCTGCTCCGGTACCGGTAGTCGTTTTTAATATTACTACCATTGAATGTGATAAAGCCACTGTCGCATACCACCATACCCAGCACTGTTTTTATAAAAGTGGTTTTACCACTTCCGTTTGGGCCTATCAGTGCTATACATTCGCCCCTGTTACAGGTTACCGAAAAATTATCCAGTGCCTTAAGGCTGCCAAAACTTTTAGAAATACTAGTTGCTATTATCATAACCTGAATGGTTTCATCCGTGGATAAATGTCTTTTAAGTTTTCAGGAGTAAGGGAGGGAAGTACCTTTTCTGTTTTATCGAGCAGGGCTGTAATGAAACTCCGGAAAAGCATCATTGCAGGAGGTGTTTGTTCTACTATAACTGAATACATACTTACCGGTCTGTAGGGTATATCACCTACTTTGTTCCTGTTAATATCATATCCCTCATATTTATCCCAGTAGTTCCCGTTAAATGTATTCAGTACCAGACTGCCGTTGGTTCCAACGTCGAAAGTATTTCCCATGAAATTATTTGCTGTTACTGTTATGTCCATACAACTTGCCTGTATCTTCATCCCCCAGCCATTTTTGCTGAACAGGTTGTTCTTTATTAATGCCCTGCTAACGCCTTCCATATAAATTCCCATAGTATTTTTTATAAACCGGTTGTTTTCGATACGGCTATCGGAAATTTCTTTCAGTAAAAGCCCGTAAGAAGCATCTCCCCAGTTCTCCTGAAAATAATTGTGGATCATGGTAACATGATTGGAAAACATAACGGCCACACCTGCTCCGTTATTCTGAAAGCGGTTGGTGATATATGAATCATTGTTGGAAAACATAAAATGCAATCCGTAACGGAGATTTTTTTGCGAATTGTTCCGCCAGATTACAGAGTTGGTAACAAATTCAAAATATATTCCGTCTCTGTGTCCGCTGATATTGTTGGCAATAATTTGTAAACTGTCGCTTTTCCAGCAATGGATGCCATTACCACTTTGTTGTTCTTCCAAACCAAACGCATGGAGATCATTTTTTTCTATAATACAACTGGTAGCCTCTTGTGCATAGATTCCAAAAAAAGTATCTTCCAGTTTATTGCCTCTGATAATAACATTATGCGTATTATAAATTTTTATGCCGGCAAAATCTTCGATACTAGAAATGCCCGAGTGAATTATTTTCAAGCCCTGTATTAATACCCCGGCTGCCTTGATAGAAATAATTTCATATTTGTGTTCGCCATCCAGTACAGGAAAATCAATTCCTATTATACTGATCTGTTTACTGATGATCAGATTTTTCTCTTTATAAGTTCCGGGGTATACCAATAGCGTATCTCCGTTTTCCGCTGCATCTAGTGCTGCCTGTACTCCAGTGAACTGCCTGCCTGTTCCGATGGAAATGGCAGCCGCGCGCACAGAGCTGGAATGTATCATTCCAAGTAATAGTATGGGTATCAGCTTTTTCACCATTTACTGATTTCTTTCCAGTTGATTATTTCGCCTGTAAATTGCTGCTGTATCTTTTTCAAACTGTCTGCTTCTGAAAATGCAGCCAGATTGCCACCCATCGGCCCGCGTAGCAGATAACTTTGTAGTAGCAGGGCTTCATTAACATTAATCAGCTGATGACTGCCTGTAAAACAGGAGATATAAATATCCTGAATGCCAGACGAATTAAGATCTTTGGTTTTAAGATAGGCCAACAGGCAATAACTGTCATCGAATTTATAAATACGTCCTTTTTTAGTAATAATTTCTGCTCCAAAGCGCATATCGCTGATGGTCATTTTACAAAAATAACAATTGTCTTTACCCTGATGAAGGGCTTCTGCTTTAGTATTGCAGGATGCTGTTAAGGTGATAATAGCAATAAGAATTGCCGGAACTGTAATCGTATTACGTTTCTTCTTGAGTTGTGTTCTGAGTTGGCTCCACCAGCTAAATACAGCTGCAAGCCCTACGGCAATGAAAATCAATCCACCGGTATCGGGTATTGAATATGCACCAAAATTCAATAACTGTTTAAACCCTATCAAAGGGGGTTGGTAGCTCATTCCCGGAACAACAATAGCGGCTTCCGGATTTAAATCATGACCATAGTTGTATTCCCAGCGCCAGAAGTCTACCATAGCCAATACACCAAAGCCAATAAATAGCCATACAAATAAATTCAGGAGTTTGGGTTTTGCACTAATAGCAACGAATAAAGCAAGAACCGAAAAAAAGCCGATTATATACGGCAGAATGGTAAACTCAACAAAGTCGGAGGCATGCAAAGTTTTCATGCCAATGTAATGGTTTAATCCGTTTACAATATCAACATTACCACCCAGTTTGTCTGGAAATATCAGCAAACTCAACCCTTCAGGATATTGTGGTGCATCCAGCTCAATTCTCCAAAGTGGAACAAAAAGTACCACAGCTAGTCCGGCCGAACAAAAAATCATGATTACCCTTATTAAACCACTTATCTGATTATTTTTCATTAGGTATATAATTATTGAAACAATCAAAAAGGGGCAGGTGATTAATGCCTGCCCCCTTTTAGCAGGCTATTTTTTACCTGCAGTTACTGCAGTAACTTCTGCTGCGGGTAGATTTTTTCCTGTGCTGTATAAAAGTGGCACTTTACTGCCAGCAGGTGATACTCTCAGGTATCCCTGCATTTCCTGGTGCAATGCACTGCAGAAATCGGTACAATAGAATGGGAACATACCTGGTTTTTCGGCAATCCATTTCAGGGTTTGTGTTTCACCCGGCATTAGTAATAACTCAGCCGTATTTGCACCTTTAATGGCAAATCCATGTGGTACATCCCAATCCTGTTCCAGATTGGTAACATGAAAATAGACCTCATCACCTGCTCTGATACCTTCTATATTATCCGGAGACCAGTGTGAACGGATACAGGTCATATAAATGTGTACTTTATTTCCTTCCCGAACCACTTTTGTTTCTCCCTCTCCCTTAGCAACATATGGATGTTTATTTTCTTCAATTTTAAAGAACTTAACAGAATTACCCTTAATCAGATCTGCACTTACTGCTTGTGCATAGTGTGGTTCTCCGATGGTAGGAAAATCGAGGATCAATTGCATTTTTTCTCCGCTGATATCATAGAGCTGTGCACTTTGTGCCAGTTCAGGGCCAGTAGGCAGGTACCTGTCTTTAGTGATTTTATTATAGGCAATCAGGTATTTTGGATTTGGTTTTTTACTATCCCCACCCGGAATACATAAGTGACCAACAGAATAATAGGTTGGAACACGATCAACCACTTTAAGGTCTTTGATATTCCATTTTACTACCTCTGATGATACAAAGAAAGTAGTGTAAGCAAACCCTTTACCATCAAATTCGGTATGCAAAGGTCCAAGGCCTGGTTTTTTTACTTCACCATATAATGCAGCTTCGTATTTAATTACTGGAATACCTTCGTAGTCGCCGATAAAGTCTTTGGCAGCAATTGCTTTTTGTAATTTATCGAAACTAAATACCGGGATGAGTGTAGCCAGCTTACCACTGCCAACAATATACTGACCACTCGGGTCTACATCGCAACCATGCGGAGACTTAGGACAAGGAATGAAATAACAAATATCTTTCAGGTCTTTTGCATCAAGCACGGTTACTTCTGTTTTAATTTCAGAAGAGGCGCTATGGGTAATATCGCTATATGTATTGTGTGCATATCTAACTGCTTGTTTTCTGCCCTTACCTGCTTTAAGATACTCCTCAGCTTTCTTCCAGTTTACAGCCATTATAAAGTCTTTATCTTTCTGAGAAGCATTTACTTCCAGAAGTGTATTGGCTTGCTCTGTATTATAACAAGAGAAGAAGAACCAGCCACTAGACGGACCCTTTCCGGAATGACTCAGATCAAAGTTTACACCAGGAGTCTGAATCTGAAAAGCAATTTTCATATCACCTTCTTTACCAACACTGATAAAACTGATGCTGCCTTTGAAATTCTTTTTATAAGTATTAATAGGAACGTCTCCGTTGGCGTCATCCATAGGCACACTGAATCTTGTACCTGCTACAACATACTCCGTGTTTTCTGTAATAAAGGGAGAAGAGTGGTTGCCCGCACTGTTGGGCAACTCAATGATTTCGGCCGTTCTGAAGGTTTTCAGGTCTATGCGTGCAACACGGGGGGTGTTGTTTGCATTTCCAAAAACCCATCTGCCATCAATCTCACCATTGGTTTGGGATAGTTCTGTATGGTGAAGATCATCCCATGGCACAAAGCCATGTGAAGTATTCAGCATTGGTTTTGTTTCTTCACTGTATCCATATCCTTTTTCAGGATCTACAGAAAAAACAGGAATAACGCGTAATAAACGGCCGGAGGGTAATCCGTAAGTGCTTAATTGTCCGCTGAAACCACCGGATACAAAATTGTAAAACTGATCATACTTACCAGGCGCAACATAGGCTTTTGCAGCAGCATCGGCACTAACTGCATTTCCGGCATTTTTTGGTCTGCAACCTACAACGCTGAGTACAACACCCGCGCAGATTATTGCAAGCGCTTTGATTTGGTTATTTCTCATCTTGTGTATTTTGATTGAATAATTAGAATACGTTTATTTTATTCCGTCCACTTTTCTCATGAACTCAAACAGGCTTCTTGCATCATCGTCGCTCAGATTCTGATTAGGCATACGAACCAGACAGATTTCCAATTGCGCCTGTGCTTTAGGATCCTTATTGAGCATTTCATCGGTATTGGTGATGAAATTCATGATCCATTCAGGACTGTGCCGGCTTGTTACACCTTTCCATCCTGGCCCTACCAGTTTTTCTTCTGTAGTTTTATGGCAGCTGCTGCATTTTACAGCAGAAACCTTGTTACCCTTTTCGGCAAGAGCGGCATCAAGTGTTTTACCTACAGCAACTTCTTTAAATTTCCCCTCACCCCTTTTAGGATCATAGGTGGGATTGCCGTTCTCCAGGGTTTCTCTTGCTTCACTTTCCGAAGATGCAGCAGATTCACTATGAGCATTACCTCCTCCACAGGCAACGAGTAAAAGACCAAGAACCCCAATGAAAATCAGTTTTTTCATAATTACTATGTTTTATGTTTTAAATAACGGTACAAGATTACTGTGTACGTAAAATTTAATTTATGCGTTGAATCATAAAGGTTAAAACCTGATATATATCATGTTTACAAACACTGCCATTTAATAACTTTACGCTGATTAACTGATGCCGACCTCCTTTTTTTATGATTATAGACATTAATACGCTTCTTGCCTGGGGAGCCACCTACAAAAAAGTGGCTGCGGGGGAGATTATTTTTAATGAAGCAAGTCATTGTTCTTTTTACCACCAGTTGGTAAGCGGAAGCGTTCGCTGGGTTAATGTAAATGAAGAAGGTAAAGAAACATTACAGGTGATGGTAGAACCGGGCGAGTCTTTCGGAGAATTGCCTTTGTTTGATGGCGGTGTTTATGCAGCAACAAGTGTTGCCAATGAAAATTCTGTAGTACTGAGACTTAATAAAAACACATTTCTACAATTATTGAAAGACAACCCTGAAATACATTTTACTTTCAG
>CALPNW020000108.1 GCA_943325035.2 Sphingobacterium thalpophilum
GATGGCCAGGTAGTAGAGCCGCACAGCATTTCTGCAGGATTGGATTATCCGGGCGTTGGCCCTATCCATGCTAATCTGTTTGAAACCGGAAGAGGATTGTTTTTAAGCGCTACAGATGAAGAAGCATTGGCGTCTGCATTTCATATCAGTAAAACAGAAGGAATTATTCCTGCCCTTGAAACTGCGCATGCATTTTCTATACTGGGAAAACTGAATCTGACAAAATCAGATACAGTGGTTATCTGTTTAAGCGGAAGAGGTGATAAAGACCTGTCTACTTATATGACCGCAATGGAACATGAAATGATGTAAATAAAACAGTGCCCCTTCTGCCGGAGAGGAACACAGAAACGGAGTAGTGGTAAAAAATATACAATGAGCAGGATACAAAAAATATTTCAGCAAAAGGAACAGGAAGTACTGAATGTGTATTTTACTGCCGGATATCCGGCACTGAATGATACACTTACTATTATGAATGCGCTGGCTGGTTCCGGAGCAGACATTATTGAAATAGGAATGCCTTACAGTGATCCTTTGGCAGATGGCCCTGTAATTCAGGAAAGCAGCAGTAAGGCATTGGAAAATGGAATGACCATTCATACTTTGTTTTTGCAGCTGGCAGGTTTCCGGAAGAATCCATTACTGGAAAATACAGGTGTAATACTGATGGGGTATATGAACCCGGTATTGCAGTATGGGTTTGAAAACTTCTGTAAAGAAGCAGCTGCAGTTGGTGTAGATGCCCTGATTCTGCCTGATTTGCCAGAATACGAATATGAAAATGAATTTGGTTCCATCATTAAAAAATATGGACTCGATTTTATTTTTCTGGTAACGCCGGAAACTTCTGAAACAAGAATCCGAAAACTGGATGAACTGAGCTCAGGGTTTTTATATGCAGTAAGTTCTTCAGCAACAACAGGTGGCGCCACAGATTTTGATGCGGTTGAATTGTATTTGCAGCGATTGCAAAAAATGAAACTAACAAATCCTGTGCTGGTTGGGTTCGGAATCAAAGACAAAGATAGTTTCCGGTCTGCCTGTAAATATGCCAATGGCGCCATCATTGGCAGTGCTTACATCAAAGCATTGTCGGGTACTGCTGATATCAATTCGGCAACAAAGGCTTTTCTTAATCCCATTGTGAATCTTTAAAATAAATCTGTGAAGCTGGTAATTATAAAATACAATGCGGGCAATATTCAATCAGTACTTTATGCGCTGGAAAGAATCGGGGCAGATGCAGTTGTTACCGACGATACTGCTGAAATACTCGGGGCAGATAAAGTGATTTTTCCGGGTGTAGGGGAAGCAAGCACTGCCATGAATTATCTAAAGGACCGCAAGCTGGACCAGTTGATTGTAAATCTGCAACAACCGGTACTTGGAATCTGTTTGGGTATGCAGCTGATGTGTAAGCACAGCGAAGAAAACAATACAGACTGTCTGGATATTTTTGAGGAGGAAGTAAAAGCATTTACCTCAACGGCCAATGCTACAATTAAAATCCCGCAGATTGGCTGGAACAATATATATGATCTTAAAACGCCGTTGTTTAATGCAGTAAAGGAGAATAGTTATTGCTATTTTGTACATGGGTATTATGCTGCCCTGGGTGAACATACGATTGCCACAACCGATTATGGAACTGCTTACAGTGCTGCACTGCACAAAAATAATTTCTATGGAACACAGTTTCACCCCGAGAAGAGTGCTGGCGTGGGAGAACAGATTTTAAAGAACTTTATTCAATTATAATACATTTAACAAGCAACAATCTACATGGTCATTATACCCGCAATAGATATCATAGACGGAAAATGTGTCCGGCTTACACAAGGTGATTATTCACAGAAAAAAATATACAACGAAAGTCCGCTGGAAGTGGCCAAAGAGTTTGAAGCGGCTGGTATTCAAAGATTGCACCTGGTAGACCTGGATGGAGCTAAGGCGGGTAAAGTGCAAAACTGGAAGGTATTACAAGCGATTGCCGGTAATACCGGGTTAGTGATTGATTTTGGCGGAGGTATCAAGCAGGAAGCAGATATGAAAATTGTTTTTGATTCGGGTGCTTCAATGGCTACCATTGGCAGTATGGCAGTAAAAGATGCAGACACTTTTTCTGAGTGGATCAGCACTTATGGAGCGGAGAAGATTTTTTTAGGCGCAGATGTAAAGGAGGAAAAAATTGCAGTGGGTGGATGGCTGGAAACCACGGACCTGTCAGTATTTGATTTCATGCAGGACTATATTAAAAAAGGGGTGAACAATATTTTTTGCACCGATATCAGCAAGGATGGTAAAATGGAAGGACCTTCTTTAGCTTTGTACCAAAAAATAATTGCGCGTTTCCCGGATCTGTTCTTTGTGGCTAGTGGAGGGGTGAGTAATATGGATGATGTACATGCACTAAAAGCCATTGGTTGTAAAGGAGCTATAATCGGAAAAGCTATTTACGAAGGAAAAATAACGCTGGCCGAATTAAGTACGGTATTTTAGGAATTGGTGTTCCTGAAAAAAATAGTATCATCAATTTTAACTGTTACCTCTAAATATTTTCCGGTGCTTACAAAACGAATTATACCCTGTTTAGACATCAGGGATGGCCGAACAGTAAAAGGCATAAATTTCGAAAATATCCGCGATGCAGGTGATCCTGTAGAACTGGGGGCATTATATGCTGCCCAGGGAGCCGACGAACTCGTTTTTTTAGACATCACCGCAACTGTTGAGAAAAGAAAGACACTCAGTGAACTGGTGAACAAAATTGCGCATCATATTAATATACCATTTACTGTGGGAGGGGGCATTTCATCTGTGGAAGACGTAAGTGTACTTTTACAGAACGGGGCCGATAAGATTTCTGTGAATACTGCCGCGTTCAAAAAACCTTCCTTAATTAAAGAACTGGCCCGGGAATTTGGAAGTCAATGCATTGTGCTGGCCATAGACACTAAAAAAGAAGCAGATGGCAACTGGTATGTTTATCTGAACGGAGGGAGGGTTAAAACAGATACACTTTGTTTAGACTGGGCCAGGCAGGCGGTAGACCTGGGGGCGGGCGAAATCTTGCTTACTTCCATGAATAACGACGGCACCAAACAGGGGTTTGCACTGGATATTACCCGGCAATTATCGGCCAGTCTGCCGGTACCTGTAATAGCATCAGGTGGTGCGGGCACAATGGAGCATTTTGGAGAAGTATTTGAACAGGCCGGAGCCGATGCAGCGCTTGCTGCCAGCATTTTTCATTTTAAAGAAATCGAAATAACAGTACTAAAGGAATACCTGGCTAAAAAAGGCATCGCAATGAGGTTATAATACCTGAAATTTGTACCCATTCCAATAAAAAGCAGTTATGAAAATAGATTTTAAAAAATACAGTGATGGTCTTGTTCCTGCGGTAATACAGGATTATCAAACGCATAAGGTATTAATGCTTGGTTTTATGAATGAGGAAGCTTTGGCTCAAACCATCTCTTCCGGCAAAGTGACTTTCTATAGCAGAAGCAAAGAAAGGCTCTGGACCAAAGGAGAACTAAGCGGCAATTTTCTGGAACTGAAATCAATCGCATCCGATTGTGATGATGATACCCTGCTCATTAAAGTTCATCCACTGGGGCCAACCTGTCATACTGGTGCAGATACCTGCTGGAGTGAACCCAATCACAGCGATGATTTTTTACTGTATCTGGAAGAAATCATCAATCTGCGCAAGAAAGCACCGGTGGAGGAATCCTATGTAGCCAGAATGTTTTCCAAAGGACTTAACAAAATTGCACAGAAAGTAGGGGAGGAAGCGGTTGAAATGGTCATAGAAGCCAAAGACGATAATGCCGAACTGTTTTTGAATGAATCAGCCGATCTGCTCTTCCATTATTTGCTTTTACTTAACGCTAAAGGACATACTTTAGCAGAGGTTTTGACCATTTTACAAAAACGTCATTCTAAATAATATGCGTAAAGTACTTTTAACTTTTTTGTTTTTTGCAGGTTTTACTGCTGCGGAGGCACAGGATAATTTTGAAATAAAGGGTGTTTTAAAGAATACCAAACCCAATATGCTGGTTTTTCTGATGAATGGAACAGATGGCAAAACTATTGCAACAGATACTGTGCGTGACGGGGCCTTCATTTTAAAAGGAAAGTTAACCGAGCCGGATATTTTTCAGGTGGGGTTTGTAGGATACAAAGAGGGTATTGATCTGTTTATGGAAAACAGTCAGGTATCCATTGCCGGAGATTTCAATGATTTGAAAAATGCCGCCATTATTGGAAGTTCCATCCAATACGATTATCAGTTATTCAAATCGAGGTTTAATCCGATCCGTGAACGCCTGAATAGTCTGGCAGCACAGATCAACCCCGAAAAGGATGCGGTAAAACGCGATTCCCTGATTCAGCTGTTTGAACTGTCTAAAGGAAAAGTAATGGAAGAAGCCAGTAATTTTACCAAAGAGAAAAAAACTTCTCCGGTAAGCCCCTTTGTGCTTTTTGTAATCAGCCCTCTGTTGAACGGACCATTGGATCTTGAAAAAAGGTACAACGAACTGCAGCCTGCTGCAAAAAAAGGTTCATTTTCCAGAATGGTAGAAAAAACAATCTCCGATTCAAAAGTCAATGGAATCGGATCTGCAGCACTTGAGTTCAGTCAAAAAGATACGCTGGGTAAATTAGTGAGCCTGAGTTCTTTTAAAGGTAAATATGTGCTGATCGATTTCTGGGCAAGCTGGTGCGGACCCTGCAGGGCAGAAAATCCCAATGTGGTTGCAGCATATGATCTATATAAGAACAAAGGCTTTACGATACTGGGGGTTTCGCTCGATGAAAACAAGCAAAGCTGGATGAATGCGATTAAGAAGGACAAACTCAGCTGGACCCATGTCAGTGATCTGAAATACTGGAGTAATGCGGTGGCCAAAATGTATAAAGTAGAATCCGTACCTGCTAATTTTCTGCTAGATCCAAATGGTATAATTATTGCAAAAGATCTGCGAGGGGAAGCTTTGTTGCAAACACTCAAGATGCTGCTTAAATAGCTGATTCGCGCATGAAGCCACTTTTCTTATTTTTTTTTGTTTGTATGGCGGGCTCAGCTATTGCCCAGCAATCTGTTTCGCGCGATAAACAGAATTTTGGAATCATCATGGGCAATCTGGTAGAGGCTGCCAGTGGAAAAGCGGTGCCATTTGCAAGGATTGATCTGCTTAAAAAACCGGGTGACTCCATTTTCCATTCAACCATTTCCGATAAGAATGGCGCTTTTGAGTTCAGTCATCTTGATTTTGCTTATTATACCCTGCATGCAAGAGTAATGGGTTTGGCTGATATACAGGTAGACAGTATTTATTTACGGGCAGACCGGTATGATTTTAATATTGGCGATATTAAAATGAAAGAAGTGAGTAATCAGTTGAACGAAGTGATCGTATATTACGAAAAGCCGCTGATAGAAAACAAAGACGACAAACTCACTTACAATGTTGGAGAAAGTGCATTGAGCAGTGGTTCCAGCACCGCAGAGATTCTGAAGAATATTCCCCTTATCAATAATGACCCCAATGGCAAAATTTTACTGAAAGGTAAAGAGCCTAAGATTTTGATAGATGATAAACCTACGGATCTAAGTCCACAGCAGTTACAGGATCTGCTGGAAAGTTTACCCGGCAGCAGTATAGAAAAAATAGAAATAATGACCAACCCCCCGCCGCAGTATGCAACGGAAACGGGTGGTGTAATTAATATAGTCACCAAAAAAGGAAAGATCGGCTGGGTTGGCCGGGTCAACCTGAGTGCTGGTACCAGAGGCGAAGGCAATATTTCTGCCAACATCAGTTACCGGAATAAGAAAGTTTCGTTCAATCAAACTGTTGGAACCGGCGCCAGTCAAACCATTGGCAACAGCTATAGCAACCGAATCAATACTTATGCAGATTCTACCAATTATTTCAATACTACCGGACAGTATTTCAATAAAAATTTCCGGCCCAATTTACGAACTCAGGTAGACTATGAATTCAATAAAAATAACCAGTTTGGTTTTGTGTACCAGGGTAATCTGAATTACTACGACAACGAAAGCAATAACTCATATACCAACCTGAACAGGTTTCAGAAAGCCTACAAAATCAGTACCAGAGAAAACCAGAGTAAGGGAGACGGGTATACTCATGGTATCACTTTATCGTATACGCACAAAGGAAAAAATCCGGCCGAAGTATTGCGCTTTATTGTAACAGGTAATACCAGCAAGAATGATTATGGCAGGGATTTCTTTCAGCAGTTCCTGGATCCCTACTATATGCCTACTGGAATTGATTCTACACAGACCCAGTATTTTAACGGTGGTAACCGGTCTGCAACGGCAAGAGTGGAATACACGAAGCCATTGAAATTAAAAGGAAGCAGTTTTTCTACCGGGCTTAATTATTTACTGTCTGATTATCACAATACCCTGAATACCAGCTTTCTCAGAAAGGCAGACGGAGTATTATTGCCGAATGACCTGCTGAGTAATGACTTTATTTTTTACCAGAATATATTCACAGTAAGGGCAGGCTATAGCCTCTTATTCAATAAAAATATCCGGCTTACTGGCGGTGCACAGGCAGAACAAACGGAAATGGGTTTTAATTTCATTAAGGGCAATGTGAGCAACGTGAATAATACTTACTGGAATATATTACCCAATGTAACACTGAGAAAAGAATTTGATAAAACGCTGAATACATCACTCGTATACCGGGCTACTATCAGAAGACCTGGTATAGGAGAACTGAATCCGAATGTTGATTATGGTGATCCTTATAATCTGCGTTTTGGAAATCCATTCCTGCTTCCGTCTCTCTCTCATAATTTTGACTGGAATGTGAGCTGGATGAAAGGAAAGTATTACATCAATACTTCGTTGGGTTATAACAAAGTAGAAAATGTTTTTAACAGTATCCGTTCACTGATAAGCAACGGCAGTGGTAAAACACAAATTACCTGGATCAATATTGCAGACAGAAACGAATATGAAGCAAGCGCATTCGGCGGATATACTTTCAGTAAGCAATTCCGGATCAACGCCAGTGTGGGATATACTTTCAATGAATACAGTGAAAGGGAAAAACAGTTGTACCTCTATAGAAACGGAGGTACGTTTTATACCAGTTTGAACTATAACTATACACCTACCAATGTCTGGAATTTAGAAGGTTCGGCCCGATATAATAATTTTGCCGATCCGCAGGGGAGAAGCCGCAGTAATGTAAGCCTGAATCTGGGAGTTCAAAGAAAGCTGATGGACCGCAGGTTAACAATTGCATTCAATATGATCGATCCTTTTACGCCACAGCAATATGTAACCGTAACTACAGGACCGCAATTTACCATAGAAAGTTTCAATGCAACTACTACCAGAAACTACCGGGTATCCATTAGTTATCAGTTAAATAAAATGGTACAGAAAAGCAGCATCAACGACAAAGACAAGAAGTTAATGCTCGATAAAATAAAAGCTAAACAAACTAGCCGGTAGCCGCTGTTTTGATTTTGTTTTTCAGCCAGCTGTCTTTTATAGGAACCAGCCATTCGCTCATCAGCATTTTCTTGGTAGACACCAGATTGTTGAAGTAAATGGTGTCGGGCTCTACGAAATTATTCTCCAGGGCATAGCTTAGTTGGGATAGTGGAAGTATCTGTACTTTATCGTCCTTTAAAAAAGCAAGGCTTTGTCTGTTGAGCAGGTCTACTTTAAGCAAGCCTTCTATATCTTTCATCAGACGGATCGATTTATCTGCACTGGATCCACAAAGTCTGGCAGATGAGTCATCGGCCATCAGTACAATAAACTGCCCAAAGAATAAATTGCCATAACCCTTAATAGGTGAACCATGGCTTTCCCAATTGGCAATGAAATCGGTAAGCAGGTCTTCTATCTCAAAAGCCTCACCCATACTGAATAAGCGGCTGCTTTGATAAACCCATACTTTAGAGGTATCGGAGAATTCTTCCGGGAGATGCTGTTGATAGTTTAAGTCCATAATAGTATTTTTTATTGCATGCTTGCGGCAATCATTTCCGCCACATCCAGTACAGCTACTTCGTTTTCTTTTTCACGGTTTTTTACACCGTCAGTGATCATTGTATTGCAAAAAGGGCAGGCAGATGCAATAAAACCAGCACCGGTTGCCAGTGCTTCATCAGCACGTTCTATATTAATCCGTTTTTTCCCTTTCTCATCTTCTTTAAACATCTGCGCGCCACCTGCACCACAGCATAAACCATTGCTTTTGCAACGCTTCATTTCTACCAGTTCGGCATCAAGTGCTTCCAGTACTTTGCGGGGAGCTTCATAAATATCATTGGATCTTCCCAGATAGCAGCTATCATGGTAAGAGATCTTCTTTCCTTTAAATTCGCCCTCTTCCTTCATTTTAATCCTTCCTTCGTTGATCAGTTGCTGAAGGAGGGTAGTGTGATGAATCACTTCATAATTACCACCCAGTTCGGGGTATTCGTTCTTTAAAGTATTAAAACAGTGTGGACAGGTAGTGACAATTTTTTTTATTCCGTACCCGTTCAATACCTGAATGTTCTGGTACGCCATCATTTGAAATAAGAATTCATTACCGGCTCTGCGGGCAGGATCTCCGGTGCAGGCTTCTTCTTTGCCCAGTATGGCAAATTTCATTCCCACTTTATCGAGAATGGTAGCAAAGGCCTTCGTAATTTTTTGTGCACGCTGGTCAAAACTTCCTGCACAACCAACCCAGAATAAAACTTCCGGCATTTCACCTGCTGCCATCATCTCCGCCATGGTATTCACCTTCATATCCTATCGTTTGCTCAAAAGTACGCACAAAAGGATATAGTACATGGTCTATTGCATAACTTTATAGTATGCAAATACTAGTCTATCTGTCACTGGGCTTTATCGTAAGTTTTCTGGGTCAGTTGCCCCTGGGAAATATGAGTTTCACCAGTACACAGATCTGTTTGCAGGAAGGATTTAAAAAAGCCTGGCAATTTGCCATAGGAGTAGCCATAGTAGAAATGATCTATCTGCGTTTTGCCCTTACGGGGATGGATTGGGTCACCCACCACAGAACCTGGTTTCTGGCCCTGGGTTGGGTGACGGTGGTGATGTTTCTGGCATTGGGAATAATGGCTTTTGTAACAGCAAAAAAACAAACCGGCGATAAAAAGGCATTGGTACTGAATAATAAAATGCATCGCTTTATTTTAGGACTGATCATGAGTGCCCTCAATCCGGTACAGATCCCCTTTTGGTTTTTGTGGACTACTACATTATTTCAGATGGGATTATTGCCGGCAGAACCAACGCCATTCAATCTCTTTACAGCAGGGGCAGGAACAGGAACAATTGCCGGGCTGGCAGTATATATACACGGAGGCAACTGGCTGGTCAATAAGCTCAAAACCAGCAATAAGACCCTTAACCAGATCATGGGAATTATTTTTATCCTTACTGCCCTTTTACAACTCTGGAGAATAGTGTACAAGCCATTTGTATAAGCTGTATTTATCCGGCCATTTCTTCTGCCCATTTATCCCGGTCGTCCGGAGAAAATTTCCATGGGGCAAAATTGTTCTCAATATTACTGAAAGTGCTGTTCCATTCCTGCGGAGCGTTGCTTTCTTCCATAATCAGTGACCGGCGTAATTCAATAATGATATCCATTGGTGAAATGCTTACGGGGCAGGCTTCTACACAAGCGTTACAGGTAGTACAGGCACGTAATTCCTCTACTGTGATGTAATTATGCAACAGCGATTTACTGTCGTCTTTAAATGTTTTATGGAGGTTGATGTTTTTACCCACTTCTTCCATGCGGTCGCGGGTATTCATCATGATCTTACGGGGGCTTAATAATTTGCCGGTGCTGTTGGCAGGGCAGGCAGCAGAACAACGTCCGCATTCTGTGCAACTGTAGGCATCCAGCAGATTTTTCCAGCTCAGGTCAAAAATATCTTTAGCGCCAAAACTTGCCGGA